>JBLHYZ010000092.1:0-4716 GCA_047631115.1 Alpinimonas sp.
GAGTCCTTGGAATGCCCAATGGCGATAAAGCTGCAAATCACCTTGAACGGCACCTCGGAGCATCGTGTCGGAAAGCCCGATGAAAAAAACGGCGTGGGCAACAATTATTGCCAGCCACAGCCTTTTTTTGGAGAGGTACCAACGCGTTTTTGCGAGAACGGCAGATGGGTCATCGGTGGCATGGATCAGGCCAACAGAATTGAGGTTACGAAGAGTCACAGCGCTAATAATGACCTGTCAAAGCTGAGTGTTTACTGACAGGAAATAGACCAGGAGAAAACTTCCTATGAACGGTCGTTTCGTCGGGGCTGGCATTTGCCCATAAGCTGGAAGGAATAACCGATATGCCAACACAGATGGCATGTCGGGTAGACCGCTCACCCAGGCAGTTAGTTCAAGGAGTCTTCGTGGCCGACGCTGGCAACATTCCCATCACCGTGACCGACAGGGTCACTTTGACCTACAACGGGGTCACCACCGAGTTTCCCGTTTTGCAGAGCACCCAAGGGGCCAATGCGATCGACTTATCGACGCTCACCAAGCAAACGGGTTTGACGGCACTGGATTATGGGTTCGTCAATACGGCTGCCACTAAATCACGAATCACCTACATCGATGGCGATGAAGGAATCCTGCGCTATCGCGGCTATCCGATCGACCAGGTAGCAAAGAATCTTTCCTTCCTCGAAACCGCGTGGCTCCTCATCTACGGCGAGGTACCAACGGCCTCGGAGCTCGAGGGTTTTGAAGAGAACATTCGCCGTCACACCCTCTTGCACGAAGATCTCAAAGACTTCTTCTCCGGGTTTCCCCGTGGTGCCCATCCCATGCCGGTGCTTTCGGCTGGCGTTTCGGCTCTGTCCACGTACTACGAGGACTCGCTTGATCCCAAAAACCCCGAGCACGTAGAAATCGCCACGTACCGCCTTCTTGCGAAGTTGCCCGTCATGGCCGCCTATGCGCACAAGAAGAGCATTGGCCAAGCATTTCTTTATCCCGATAACTCGCTTTCCTATGTTGAGAACTTCTTGCGTCTCACGTTTGGCAACCGCGCCGAGAACTACGAGATGGACCCCGTCGTCGTCAACGCCCTCGAGCGCCTGCTCATTTTGCACGAAGATCACGAGCAGAATGCGTCCACGTCAACGGTGCGCCTGGTTGGGTCCACAGACGCCAACCTCTTCGCCTCCGTTTCAGCCGGCATCAACGCACTCTTTGGCCCTCTCCACGGGGGAGCAAACGAAGCTGTTCTCACCATGCTCGGTGACATCAAGAATTCGGGCGAGTCTGTCGCCAAATATGTCGAACGTGTCAAGAATAAAGAAGACGGTGTCCGCCTCATGGGCTTCGGTCACCGCGTTTACAAGAACTTCGACCCCCGCGCCGTTCTCGTCAAGGAAAGCGCCGACGAAGTTTTGGCGGCGTTGGGCGTCAAAAACGACCTGCTCGACATTGCGAAAGAGCTCGAGGGCATCGCCCTCAACGACGACTACTTCCGCGAGCGCAAGCTCTACCCGAACGTGGACTTCTACACCGGTGTCATCTACAAGGCGATGGGGTTCCCCACGCGCATGTTTACGGTGCTGTTCGCCATCGGTCGCCTGCCCGGTTGGATTGGCCACTGGCGCGAAATGAATGACGATCCGCAGACCAAGATCGGTCGCCCTCAGCAGTTGTACATGGGCGAAGCCCAGCGCAACCTCCCCGGTTTCAACTAATTTTCTCGTGCTCCTTTTTCGGGAGCCTCGTAGTTAGTGCAGCGCTGAGTTCAGTGTGATGCCAGCACCCGTGCGGGTAAGGCACTCCACGGCACCCGTTGTGGAGTTGCGGCGAAAGAGCAGTCCGGGCTTGCCTGAGAGTTCGACGGCCTTGACGCCCACGGTTCCGTCATCGCTGATGACAAGCACCTTGGTGCCTGCGGTCACATAGAGGCCAGCTTCGACCACGCTGTCATCACCAATCGAGATGCCAATCCCGGAGTTGGCGCCGAGAAGTGCGCGCTGGCCAATGGAGACGCGCTGGGTTCCTCCACCTGAGAGAGTGCCCATGATGGATGCTCCGCCACCGATATCAGTGCCATCACCCACGACAACGCCTTGCGAGATGCGGCCTTCCACCATGGAAGTTCCCAAGGTGCCAGCGTTGAAGTTCACGAAGCCCTCGTGCATGACGACGGTGCCCGGTGCTAGGTGAGCGCCCAGACGCACGCGCGACGCATCTGCAATGCGCACGCGATCGGGAGTGACGTAATCGGTGAGCCGAGGAAAACGGTCGATTCCGGATGCCTGGATGCCGGCGCGAAGCAGATGCGGGCGAAGGCGTGTGAACACGTCTGGATGCACGGGGCCGGCGTTCGTCCACACAACATTGTTCAGCTGGCCAAATATTCCATCCAGGTTGATGGTGTTGGGGGCAACGAGCAGGTGGGAGAGTAAATGCAGCCGCAAATAGGCGTCGGATGCACCGACGGGTGCCTCACGAAGGTCAATCTCGACCGTGACGATATCGATGGTCACTTCGCGGCGGTCATCGGCGCCGGCAAGGTCCTCCAGGGCGGCCGGTACGATCCACTTGTCTCTTCCCTCGGGAAGGGTACCCAACAGGGGTTCGGGGAACCACGTGTCGAGAACGGTGCCGTCTCGAGAGATGGTAGCGAGGCCGTAGCCCCAAGCGTGGGTGGAAGTGTCAGTCGAAGCCATGACTCTAGATTACCGGCGCCTGAGGTTACCGGCGCCTGAGGTTACTGGTGCTTCAGGTGACCGACGATAAAGTAGGGGCATGTCTGCGTCGCTACTGCCCCTTGACCTCACGAGCGGGAGTGCGGTGCTCACCGCTGCTCTCTGTGACATCGAGTCCGTTTCGGGTAACGAAAAGGCGCTCGCCGATGCCATCGTGCAGGCCCTCACTGGCTACTCACACCTGGAGCTCACTCGTGAAGGCAACACCGTTGTGGCCCGCACAAACCTCGGACGCCCGCAACGCGTCATCATCGCGGGACACCTCGACACCGTTCCCGTCAACGAAAACCTCCCCTCGCGGTTCGAGAAAGATTCCCTGGGAGATGAGTGGCTGTGGGGCCGGGGCACAGTTGATATGAAAGCCGGTGTGGCCGTGCAGCTGACGCTCGCTGTCGAGCTGTCGGCGCCCACCTATGACATCACCTGGATTTGGTATGACTTGGAAGAGGTGGATTCCGACCGGAACGGCCTCGGGCGACTCGTGCGCACGCATCCGGAATTCTTCGTGGGTGACTTTGCTATTTTGGGAGAGCCCAGCAATTCCACCGTGGAGGGTGGCTGTAACGGCACGATTCGGGTGGATATTCGCGCTCGCGGCCTCCGTGCCCATTCAGCTCGCTCTTGGGCAGGGGAGAACGCCATTCATAAGCTTTCTTCCGCTTTGGCGATCTTGAGCGCTTATGAACCACGACAGGTGGAAGTTGAAGGCCTCGTATATCGCGAGGGGCTCAACGCCGTTGGCGTCAGTGGGGGACTGGCCACCAACGTCATTCCCGACGAGGCAACACTCCACGTGAACTATCGCTTTGCGCCCAATCGCTCGGCAGCCGAGGCCATCACGTATGTACGCGCGTTGTTTGATGGATTCGATGTCGTGGTTGTCGATCAGGCGGAGGGCGCCCGTCCCGGCCTCACCTCAGCCATTGCACACGACTTCGTGACCGCAGTCGGGGCCGTACCCACCCCTAAATACGGTTGGACAGATGTTGCCCGGTTCTCTGCGATGGGTATCCCCGCCGTGAACTTTGGGCCGGGAGATGCGACTTTGGCCCACGCCGACGATGAACGCGTCGCCGTTCACCAAATCATTGAGTGCGAGAACGCTCTACGAACATGGCTTCTGGGTGAGTAACAGCGGGGCAGCAGGGGCAGCAGGGGCAGCAGCGCGCGTCCGGAGACGATCTCCTCAGGGCACCCGTATTCCATGGTGGCTTGCCGTCTTCCTCATTTTCGTGGGGGGGCGCATCGCCTCCACCATCATGCTGGCGATTCTGGCGAATCAGCAGGCGGCGAACGCGTGGACGGGCGCGAAGCCCTCGCTCCTTGATTTCTCGTCGCTGTGGGACGGCCGCTGGTATAACATCATTGCCGTCTCCGGATACCCCAGCGAGCTGCCCATAACAGCAGAGGGCCAGGTCGGTGAAAGTGCCTGGGCTTTTCTTCCGGCGTACCCGGCAATAGTTCGCGGTGTCATGACCATTGGGTCTGTGCCATGGAACGATGCGGCTGTTGGGGTTTCGCTATTTTTCGCCCTTGCTGCCACGCTCGTTTTCTACAAGCTCCTTGCCCGCGTTGTGCCCGTTCAGCAGGCGCTCTTCGCTGTGGTGCTCTTCTCCGTAGCCCCCGTGTCACCTCTTTTTCAGCTGGCCTACGCCGAATCGATGCAACTTTTTCTCCTAGCGCTGGCGCTGTATCTTTTGGTGCGTCGCAAATATGGCTGGATGATTCCGGTCATTTTGGTCCTGTCTTTCACCCGCCCTGCCGCGCTTGCCCTTGCTCTCGTTATGAGCCTGCACTGGATCTATCGTTTTGCCCACCGCAGCCGAGGCCGCTTCCCCGTTCGCGAACGTATGCTGGTGGCCAGCGTCGCTGTCTTTGCCGGCATCAGCGGGCTGCTGTGGCTGGTAATTGCGGGTGTCACCACGGGCGTGCCGGATGCCTACCTCAGCACGGAGCTGGCGTGGCGATCCGCCTACAT
>JBLHYZ010000093.1:0-4705 GCA_047631115.1 Alpinimonas sp.
GGTCGGCACCGACGGAAATCGCCGTGCCCCCATTGGCCACGAGGGCGTCGACGATTTTTTGGGCGCGAGCTTCTTTATTGCGAAAGTTGACCACCACGCTGGCGCCGGCCTCAGCAAGATAACCAACGGTTTCGGCGCCAATGCCACGCGAGGAGCCCGTCACGAGGGCGCGCTTACCGCTGAGAGAGCCGAGGGTAAGGGGGTTGGTCATGTGGGCTCCAAGGATGTCGCTGAGGGGACAAAAACTACTTGTTCCAGACTAGCAATGTGCGCCTTCGCGACCTCCGTTGTGGCCGATGCGAATCGCCGGTGCTACCGTCACTAGGTGAGCAGTCGTCGAGTTGCCGTACCCCGAATGCGATCTCTCTTTTTCTCAGGACCCCTCCCCCGCATTCTCGCGCATCGTGGTCTGGCGCTCGAGGTCGACGAAAATACGCTCCTCGCTTTTGGCGCTTCGCTTGATGCGGGGGCGCAGATTCTTGAAACGGATGTTCGGGCGACTGCGGATGGGGTGGCTGTGCTCTTTCACGACGACCGGCTCGCCTCGGGGGTCGGCATACGAGAGCTGACGTGGCAAGCCCTTCGGTCTGTCGCGCTGCCTCACGGGGGAACGGTGCCTTCGCTGAGCCAGGCGTTGGCAAAATTTTCTGATGCAAAATTCAATATCGACGTGAAGGCATCGGATGCCATTGCCCCGACGGTGCAGGCGCTGCAGCAGGCATCGGCTACCGGGCGTGTACTCGTTGCGTCATTTTCTCGGGCACGACAGCGCGGCGTGGCGAGGCAGCTACCCGGCGTGGCGACCAGTGCTAGTGCACTGATGGTTCTTGGGGCTGTGCTGGCGGGCAAGGTGTCCTGGGTCGCGATGATGCGCTTGATTTTGCGAAGCGTCAACGCCGTGCAGATTCCGAACCGAGTCTTGGGGATGCACGCCACGAGCCCGGCTATGGTGCGACGGTTTCACGCAGCCGAGGTCGAAGTTCATGTGTGGACAGTCAACGATGAAACAGAGATGATTGCCCTTCGGCTGGCGGGTGTCGATGGCATTGTCACTGATCGATGCGACCGAGCATATAGGGTTTTTGCCCTGTGAGTTAGCTGTGAGAGTCTCCCCAAAAGGAACACTGGACGGCCTGCGGGTGTTGTCTCGTAATAGACAGCAAAGGAGGTCACACATGGCTCAGAAAAGTCTTCGAGGCGTTCGACTCGGAAGCCAAAGCTTGCAGAGTGACATTGGGGTTGAGCTTTCGGAACGGAAGCGATGCGTCTATACCTGTGTTTCTTGCGGCCATGACGTCGCGTTAACGTTCTCGGCTGAGGCCGAGGCGCCACCAACGTGGACGTGCCCTTCTTGCGGCGCTGACGCTCAGCTCACCGATGCTGATGGTGTGCTTGTGGCTTTGCCGGATGCTCCTGAAGAGAAGCCTGTGCGCACGCACTTCGACATGCTTCTTGAGCGCCGGTCTCGTGAGGAACTTGAAGTCCTTCTGGAGGACCGCCTCGACTACCTGCGTTCACGACGCGGTCAAGAAAAACTCGGCGCCTAACCTCGCAGGGAGGCTTTGGACTGGCGCCGAGGTCTCTTTATCAAAACCAGTGCAAGACCGACCAGACCGATAGTGACGATTCCCAGCTCGATGGTGCGGCCCCATGCCATAGCGGGAGTCACCGTGGTGCTGAGCGGAACGTCGTTCAGCATTACCCCGGCCGTGAAGGTCGGGAGCTGATTGAGCGTCGAGCCATCCGCGGTAATGATGGCACTGGTGCCGACTGTCGAGATGTTAACGACGCTTCGGCCTGTTTCAACCGCTCGCAACCGTGCGATTGCAAGCTGTTGAACACTTTCGTCGGTTCGGCCAAAATCAGCGTTGTTTGTTTGCGCCAGGATAATCTGCGCGCCCGCCGAAATCATGTCATAAGCCTGTTGGTCATCGGAGATATCAAAACAAATTGAAATTCCGGCAAGAACTCCTGCCACGTCTACAACGTTGGGCCGAGTGCCAAACTGGTAGTCGCGAGAGACAAGATCAACGAGGTCAGGTTGGAGCGCGCGAAAGAATTCACGATTAGGCATGTATTCAGCGAAAGGCACGGGGTGGATTTTGTCGTACTGAGCCGTCGACCCTTTGCCCGCCTCCCACACGAGAGAGCTATTGAAATACTCGCCCGCACTATTGGTCGTGATGGTGCCCAAAACGATGGGGGCTTTGAGCGCTGTGCTGACGTAGTTCAGAGTCTGCGCGGAAATCTTGCTCCGAAGGGGGTCGAGGTCGGAGCCGTTCTCCGGCCAAACGACCATGTCGATGTTCTCGCCCGCATAAGGGAGCGTGCCCGACACGTGATCCTGCAGAATATCTCCAGGTGAATGCTGCGAAAAAAGTCCAGAGTTGGAGTTTCCTTGGACGGCGAGGACCCTCGTAGAGCCAGAAATATCAACGGGGAACGGTGGGATAACGAGTGCGACGACGGTGGCAACAGCAACCACGGGCCACATCTTTCGGGCTTGGCCGGAGCGCAGAACTTGATACAGGAGCGAAGCCAGTAAGGCGACCACAAAACTTAGCCCGGATGTTCCCAGCCAGGCAACAAGATTGACGAACGGTCCCTCTGATTGAGAATGCGCGAGCCTGCCCCAGGAGAATCCGCCGTAGGGCCATACGGAGGTCAGGGCTTCTCGAGCAGTGAAGAGCGCGGCTAAAACGATAGGAACAACGCCGAATCGACCCCAGCGGGATGGCCAACGAGCATTTCCTCGGTTGAGAACCACAGCAAGGGCCATAGCGCCGAAGCCAAAAAAAATGGTCTGGAGGCCAGCCAGGGCTAGCCAAGGAATCGGGCCAAGGTACAGGGTAAGCCAATGGATCAGAGACCCCCAGAAGGCAGCCCCAGAGACAAAACCAATGAGAAACGCCGTTCTCGGACGGCGCCCGACAAGGGACCACAGGAGCAGGATGACGCCAACGAACGCCATCGGCCACCATCCACGTTCGGGAAAAGAGGCCTCGAGAGCGAAACCGCTGAGCGCGGCGACGACGAGAGCGAGCCAGGGGTTGAGAGGGCGCAGAAGCGGAGTCATTTAGCCCACCGTAGAGTAGGCAACAATGCCGCGACGAACGGTATCGAGCGCGTAGCGAGCAGTGCGCGCAACATCCTCGTCGCCGACATTGGAGAGTTGATCGAGGAGGTCAATTGTCTGCTTACACCAGCGCACAAAGTCGCCGGCAGCCATGTCAGCATCGAAAAGTACATCGTCGAGGCGCCCACCCTTGGCCCAACGGTGCATGGCTTGGCAGAGTCCCGTTGACAGAGGGTTACCGCCGGGGAGCTTGTGATGGTGTTCCAACTCGTCAAGCTCTGTGATGAGGGTCTGCGTGTTGGCCAGGGCTTCACGAAACTCGCCTTTGGGCAGATAACGCTCATTGATGACACCCTCATCGCGACGAGGTTCAAACACCACAGCACATGCCATTGCTGCCAATGAAGCTGGATCGAGCTTGCTCCAAAGACCTTGGCGCAGGGACTCGGCCACTAGGAGGTCTCTTTCGCCGTAGATACGGCCCAGAGTTGATCCACTTGGAGTGAGTGCCAGTTCACGCGAATCTCGATCCCGTGCAAGATAGTTCAGGTCAATGAGAACGTCGCACACACGATCGAAAATGCGAGCAACAGCGCCGGTGCGCGTTTTAATTTCCTGAGTGAGCTTGTCGGTCTCTCGCTTGAGACGCCACCAGCGCTCAGCCCACCGAGCGTGCTGCTCGCGGTCAGGACACGAATGGCACGGATGCCCCTTCATACTCTTGCGCAGGCGCGCCAGTTCTTGGTTTCGCTTTTCACGCTCGGCCCGGGAACCATGCTCAACGTGCGTGCCCGTCTTCTCCAGATCGGTGAGGCGCCGACGGAGCGTCGAATAGCTTTCAAAGTCACCGAGGTGACAGGACATCGGTTCGGCGAAGCCTGTGAGGGATTCTTCTTGCTGTTTGACCTTGCGGGCCAAGTCGACGACGGAGCGGTCTGCCTGGAACTGAGCGAAGGAAGACTCAAGAATTTCGCGGGTCCTGGCGCGTCCAAATTTAGTGATGAGATTGATGGCCATGTTGTATGTGGGCTTGAAGCTCGAGTTGAGAGGATACGTTCGCCGACTCGCCAATGAAGCTACGGTTTGCGGGTCGAGGGCGGCACTCCATTGGATGACCGAGTGACCTTCTACGTCGATCCCGCGTCGCCCGGCACGTCCGGTGAGCTGGGTGTACTCCCCCGGCGTGAGCGGAACGCGCGCCTCACCATTGAACTTGTCGAGCTTCTCGAGCACGACAGAGCGCGCGGGCATGTTGATTCCCAGCGCCAGTGTCTCGGTGGCAAACACGGCTTTGACGAGTTTGCGTTGAAAGAGCTCCTCGACGACCTCCTTAAAGGCGGGCAACAGTCCGGCGTGATGGGCAGCAACGCCCCGCTCGAGGCCATCAAGCCAATCCCAATAACCCAAAACACCGAGATCCTCGTCGAGAAGAGACTGGCAGCGGTCATCGACAATCGCACGAATCTCTTCACGTTCTGCAGCGTCGGTCAGGCGAATGCCCGAACGCAACACCTGTTCGACCGCGGAGTCGCACCCCACCCGAGAAAAGACAAAGAAAATGGCGGGGAGAAGATTCTTTTCCCCCAGCATCTGCACGACATCTGCACGATTCATTCGGCCATGGATGGG
>JBLHYZ010000094.1:0-4698 GCA_047631115.1 Alpinimonas sp.
GGCCAAAACAACGACCGCCGTTCCGTGCTGGTCGTCATGCATGACGGGCATGTCCAGCGCCTCGATGACTTTGGCTTCGAGCTCGAAGCAGCGAGGGGCTGAGATGTCCTCGAGGTTGACCGCCCCAAAGCTGTGGCGCAGGCGCACCAGGGTCTCCACAATCTCATCCACGTTGGTGGTATCCAGAACCAGGGGGATGGAGTTCAACCCTGCGAACCTCTGAAACAGGGCTGACTTGCCCTCCATGACGGGCAGCGATGCCGCGGGGCCAATATCGCCGAGCCCCAGAACAGCGGTGCCATCGCTAACCACAACAACGAGACGAGACGCCCACGTGTGTGTGGCGGCAACGGTGGGATCGTTGTGAATGGCGCGACTCACCTCTGCGACGCCGGGCGTATAGGCGATGGAGAGGTCACGCCGTGTGTCGATGGGACTGGTGAGCTCGACGCGAAGTTTGCCCCCCTCATGCGCGGCAAATATTTCCTCGGAGGTAGGCGCGGGCAGGATGGGGGTAGCGGCGGGAGCAACAGGAGAAGCGTTCATCGGTGAATTCTTTCGAGAGAGGGACGACACAGCTGTCGTCGAGAAAAGGAAGGCCGCGCGAGAGCTGAGAATGGGGCCGAGAAAAATGTCAGCGTCGCGATTGATTTACGCGGTGAAGTGCTGAGCTGCCGATTGGTGTTGCGGCAAACAGGGGGGAACTGAACTGGTAGAGCTCATGACCTGTGTCTACAGACTAACTGACCAGGCGAGCATTTTCTTCGAAAATTGGCTGAAAAAGTAGCTATTGGCTACGAAGTAGTTCGAGAAACTCGTCGGCCATTGCAAGCTGTTTTTCAAGGGTGGCACGGCGTTCTGCCGCCTCCAGAATGAAATCATGGAGCTCTGCCCGGAGTCGCGATACCTCGGCGGGCGACCGCGGCGACTGCGGTGACTGCGGTGACTGCGGCGACTGCGGTGACTGCGGTGACTGGATTGCGTCAATGATGCGAAGGAGGTCCATCATTTGCTCGAGCGAGAATCCGAGGGGCTTCATGCGGCGAATGAGCATCAGGCGCGCCTCGTCGGTGGGCGTGTACAAACGAAATCCACCCTCGGTGCGGCCAGAGGCTTTGAGGAGACCAATTTCGTCGTAATGACGAATGGTCCGAAGCGAGAGTCCCGTCTTCTCGGCAAGTTCACCGATGTGCATGTGTGTGCTCGAAGACGCGTTCGTCATGACCCCACCTAATCCCTCGAGTCGAACTCTACCCTCACGTTAGGGTAGAGTTTTAATGATAGCGGCAAATGCTGAGTCTCTGACGTCGCCCTTGCCCCCGCCCCACCCCTTCGCGCAGTGCAGCGCATCCTTTCCTCTTCATCCACCCGGCTTCTCTTTGAGCGCCTCATCCTGGAAGGCCTCATGGCTAAGTTCTCCACGTCCACAACACCGCGCGACGGCAAGCCCAACCGGTACAAGCCCGAGCCGTCAGTTCTCACGGCCCTGCGGAGCCCCCGCATTTTGACCCGCGAAGTTCTCGCCGGACTCGTCGTGGCCATGGCCCTCATCCCCGAGGCCATCTCCTTCTCGATCATTGCGGGAGTGGACCCGGCTGTGGGCCTGTTCTCCTCCTTTGTTATGGCCGTATCCATTGCCTTCTTGGGTGGTCGCCCCGCCATGATCACAGCCGCGACCGGTGCTATCGCTCTGGTTATTGCCCCTGTGGTGCGCGACTACGGCATGGACTACTTCATTGCCACCGTTATTTTGGGTGGTGTTATTCAAGTTGTCCTCGGCGTATTAGGGGTCGCCAAGCTCATGCGCTTCATCCCCCGCAGCGTGATGGTGGGGTTTGTTAACTCCCTCGCCATTTTGATTTTCATCGCCCAGCTCCCGCACCTTCTCGGTGTTCCCACTCTGGTGTACCCCCTGGTTGCCGCGGGTATTTTGATCATGGTCTTCATGCCCCGCATCACCCGGGTCATTCCCGCTCCACTCGTGGCGATCGTTATTTTGACCGCAATTACGGTCTTTGCCGCCATCAAAGTTCCCACCGTCGGCGATCAGGGCACACTGCCCACGAGCCTGCCCGAACTGTTCATCCCCAACGTTCCCTTCACGCTCGAGACGTTGGGCATCATCGCCCCTTACGCTCTCGCTATGGCACTCGTCGGCCTCCTCGAGTCCCTGATGACCGCCAAGCTCGTTGATGACATCACCGATACCCACTCCCACAAAACCCGCGAAGCTTGGGGCCAGGGCGTCGCCAACATGCTCTCGGGAATTTTCGGTGGCATGGGCGGTTGCGCCATGATTGGGCAGACCATGATCAATGTGAAAGCGTCCGGTGCCCGCACCCGCATCTCCACTTTTCTCGCGGGAGTATTCCTGCTCATTCTGGTGGTGGGCCTCGGCGATGTCGTTGCCATCATTCCCATGGCCGCGTTGGTGGCCGTCATGATCATGGTTTCGGTCCTGACCTTTGATTGGCACAGTATTCGCTTCGCAACGTTGAAGCGCATGCCCAAGAGTGAGACTGCCGTGATGGTAGCCACCGTCACCGCCGTCGTCATCACGCACAACCTCGCCATCGGCGTGATTATTGGCGTCATCGTGGCCATGGTTGCGTTCGCACGCCGAGTGGCCCATTTTGTCACGGTGGAACGTACCGTCAGTGACGTCTCGACCGAAGCTGGTTTGACTGCCACAGCCCGCTACACGGTAACCGGTGAGCTCTTCTTTGCCTCCAGCAACGACCTCACGACGCAGTTCGAGTACACGGATGACCCCGATCACGTGCTCATTGACATGACGGCCGCTCGCGTGTGGGATGCCTCCACCGTTGCGGCGCTGGACGCGATCACGGTCAAATACGAGAGTCGCGGCAAGAGCGTTGAGCTGGTCGGCATGAACGCCGCAAGCACCACGATGCACCAGCGCCTTGCGGGAACCTTCGGCGACGGGATCTAGCCCTTTCTTGGGCTCAGGCGAGAGTGAAGCGCTGGTCGCCGATCTCCACCTCGAGGCGTAGCGTTCCACCGACGGCCTCGACGTACTTGCGCAGGGTGTCGACCTGAGACTTCTCGATGTCGCCGTGCTCGATCCGCGAGATGCGGTTCTGGCTGACGTCAATTTTTGCAGCAAGGTCGACCTGGGTGATTTTTAGCGCCTCACGGAGTTCACGCAATTTGTACGCACGAATTTCGGCGCGCATCTGCTTCACTATTGTGGCGACAGCCTCCTTGTTGATAGGCCGAATCTTGTCCAAATCATCCAGAATTGTCATGACCGTTCTTCCTCTCTTCGGCGTAAATATCTTTCATAAAGGGTGTCGGCCCGCGCGATGCTCGTTTTGTACCACTTCACCCAAATTCCTGACTTGTCGCCTGCTATCAGCATTATCGCCCTTCGTTCAGGGTCAAAAACAAACAGAATTCTTAGCTCCGACCGTCCGGCAGAGGCCGGGCGAAGTTCCTTCATATTTTTGAATCGAGATCCCTTGATTGAATCAACAAACGGCCGGCCCAATTGCGGACCCTCTGCCTCAAGGAGAAAGAGTGCGGCAGCGACATGCCCGTAGCTGCGGGCATCGAGCCCCAGCATCCACTCTCTAATGAATTCTGTGTTGATAAACCATTTTTCCAATGTACAACCTTTGAGCTATATAACACAAGGGGTGTATTCCTCGATGCACCCCTTGGATGAGGATGTGCGGTAGCGAAGGCGAAAAACTGAGGCCGCGTCAGAATGCAGGAATCGAGCGCACAAACCTGCCTGTGGAGCAGTGCTCCTAGGCCGCGCCCGAGCGCAGAATCAGCAACATTGAGATGACGAAGCCAACGAAGAAATTGATGGCGAGAAATTTGCGCCAGCCACGGTTGGCCTGCTCGCAGTCGGCGTCGCTGAGGTTTCTAAATGGCCACACCATCAGAATGTAGGGAACAGCTGTAGCTGCCGCAACCCAGAAGGACCAGGCGGGCTCGGCGAAGAAAGCGCCACACGCAAGGAGAACTCCCGCGAGGGCGTAGCAGGCCAGGGCGAAGCGCGAGGTTCGAGCAGCGCCGATGACGGTTGCCACCGAGACCAGCTCCCCTTCGCGGTCAGCATGAATGTCTTGCACGGCACCAAAAGCATGCGACGCCATTCCCCACAAGAAGAAAGCAGCCAGAACGAGCCCCAGCACAGGGGTGAAGACGGCCCCCGCAAGAACAGCACCATAGACCGCTGGGCTGACGAAGTGCGTGCTGGAGGTGATCGAATCGAGGAAGGGAATCTCCTTGAAGCGGAGCCCCTTAATCGAATATGCCACCACGGCAAACATGCTGACCGTCAAGACCAGCCACGACAGCGGGTTGCCCGCGGCCACGAGGTACACCAAAAATGGCACGTTGGTAATGACGGCGGCCCACAACGTAATGCGGTGCAGACTGCGATCTAAGACCGCACCTTCAACTCCCCCTTTGCGGGGGTTGCGCAGGTCGGATTCGTAATCAAAAACATCGTTGATGCCGTACATGGCGAGGTTGTAGGGAATGAGAAAGTACAGTGTCCCCACAATAAACGTGACATCAACCTCATGCGTTGTCATCAGGTACGCGACAGCAAAAGGGAATGCCGTATTCACCCACGACAGTGGACGGGACGAGAGGAAAAGCTGACCGAGAACGCGCATCACTTTTTTGCAAATCGGAAGGAGAAACGAGGACCCGCATCCA
>JBLHYZ010000095.1:0-4677 GCA_047631115.1 Alpinimonas sp.
GAACCGATGACCTCTTCCGTGTGAGGGAAGCGCGCTACCAACTGCGCCAATCGCCCGGACATTGTTGGCTATTCAAAAAAACATGTCGGAACATAAGGCTACAAGACGGATGGGTGGCAAACATCCCGTGCAGAAATATCCCACAATTGACGTGTTTGTTTTGCGTGTTGGTTTTGTGTTCTCCCGCAGTTCCAGTAAAGTTGCAAAGCACCCGAAAGGGAGCAAAAGCGGATGTGGCGCAGTGGTAGCGCATAACCTTGCCAAGGTTAGGGTCGCGAGTTCGAATCTCGTCATCCGCTCGAGTGTGGTCAGTCAAACGGCCAACTCACTGTGTGTGGGAAACCACTCATGGTGGATTGGCCGAGAGGCTAGGCAGCGGCCTGCAAAGCCGTCCACGCGGGTTCGAATCCCGCATCCACCTCCAGTTCGCAAGAACTGGTAAGAGCGATTGGCGCAGCGGTAGCGCGCTTCCCTGACACGGAAGAGGTCGCTGGTTCGATCCCAGTATCGCTCACAAAAAAAGCCCCGGTAAAACGGGGTTTTTTTCTGCCCAAAAAGCTCCTCGCAGACTGCACGCCGGCCTCGAGATTGACAGCGGTATTCATCGTTAGAATTGAGCTCGACTACGTTTTGCTAAAGGAGTGCTGTTTTCGGTGTCTGAACTTCCCCATTCTCTGACAATTCAGGCTTCCAGTGATGGGTTTGCCATCTTCACTGAGCGCAACATCGTTGCCATGCGCGTCAACGGCGAACTTCGCGACCTCGCTCATATGCTGTCCGCCGGTGACGTCGTTGAACCGGTGACGATTGATTCACCAGATGGATTGGGGATCCTTCGCCACTCCGCAGCTCATGTTCTTGCCCAGGCAGTACAAACAGTCATTCCAGAGGCCAAGCTCGGGATCGGCCCTCCCGTGACGGATGGTTTCTATTACGACTTCGACGTGCCGGTAGCATTCACCCCCGAAGACCTGAAGGCGCTCGAGAAGGCCATGGAGCGCATTATTCGCTCAGGCCAGCGTTACACCCGTCGCGTGGTTTCAGATGGTGAAGCACGAATTGAACTATCGGGTGAACCCTACAAACTAGAGCTCATTGGGCTCAAGGGTGGGAATACCGGCGACGACAATGAGAGCGTTGAGGTGGGAGGTAACGAGCTCACCATCTACGACAACATCGATCCTGCAACGGGGGAGACGGTCTGGAAAGACCTGTGCCGTGGACCGCACCTACCCAACACACGCATGATTGGCAACGGGTTCGCCCTTACGCGTCTCGCTGCCGCCTATTGGCGGGGGAGCGAGAAGAACCCTCAGCTGCAACGCATTTATGGAACGGCGTGGCCAAGTAAAGCAGAGCTGCGCGAGTACCAGGAGCGTCTTGAAGAAGCTGCCAAGCGTGACCACCGTCGTCTCGGTGTAGAGCTGGATCTGTTCTCGTTCCCCGACGAGGTGGGCTCCGGTCTTCCTGTGTTCCATCCCAAGGGGGGAATTATCCGCCGGGAGATGGAGGATTATTCGCGTCGTCGCCACGAAGAAGCCGGCTATGAGTTCGTTTACACGCCTCACATCACCAAGTCGAACCTCTTTGAGACCAGCGGCCACCTTGCCTGGTACGCCGATGGCATGTTCCCTCCCATGACGGTGGATGAAGTCAAGAACGAAGCGGGCGAAATCACTCGCGCGGGCACCCAGTATTTCTTGAAGCCAATGAACTGCCCGTTCCATATTCTTATCTTCAAGTCCCGCCTCAAGAGTTACCGCGAGCTTCCCTTGCGCATGTTTGAGTTTGGTTCGGTTTACCGTTACGAGAAGTCTGGCGTGGTGCACGGCCTCACTCGAGTGCGTGGCATGACGCAGGACGACGCGCACATATTCACCACGCGCGAAGACATGCGTATCGAACTCACCAAGCTTCTTGATTTCGTGATTTCGCTGTTGCGCGATTACGGCCTAGACGATTTCTATCTTGAGCTTTCTACCAAGAACCCCGAAAAATATGTCGGTGATGACGATGTTTGGGATGAAGCTACCGAGACTTTGCGAAGTGTGGCTGAAGAATCTGGTCTCACTCTTGTTCCTGATCCTGGGGGAGCGGCGTTCTACGGACCAAAAATCTCAGTCCAAGCCCGAGACGCAATCGGCAGGACCTGGCAAATGTCGACTATTCAGCTCGACTTCAACTTGCCCGAGCGTTTCGACTTGGAGTACACGGGAAGCGATGGTGCCCGCCACCGCCCCGTCATGATTCACCGCGCGCTCTTCGGTTCCATCGAGCGTTTTTTCGGAGTTCTTACCGAGCACTATGCGGGAGCTTTTCCGCTCTGGCTTTCTCCCGTTCAGGTCGTTGGCATCGCTGTCGCCGCGGAGTACGAGGATTACCTTGGAAACGTCATTTCCCAGCTCAAGGCTGAAGGAATCCGGGCTCAACTCGACGCGTCCGATGACCGCATGCAAAAGAAGATCCGCAACGCTTCTGCTCAGAAGATTCCGTTGCAGATGATTGTCGGCGAAGAAGACCGCTCCAACGGGGCCGTGAGCTTCAGATTCCGTGATGGCACCCAGCGCAATGGAGTGCCCGTTGCCGAAGCAATCGCGCTCGTCAAAGCAGCCCAAGCAGACCACCGCCAAATTATAGGATCAGGCGACTTGTGAACTCCGATGACAGGAACACCGAAATCACCGGTGGGCTAACAGACGCCGATGTGCGGGCGGCCGCGGGTCTCCCGGGGGTTCCAGATGAGTTTCAACGTCTCTGGACACCCCATCGTCTCGCCTACATCGAGAACGGCCAACAGCCTCACGACGACGATTGTCCCTTCTGCCTCGCCCCCGGAATGAGCGACGAAGACGGACTGATTGTCGCCAGAGGGAAATATGCCTATGTTCTCCTCAATCTTTATCCTTATAACAGCGGTCATTTACTGGTGTGCCCCTATCGCCATGTTGCGATGTATGACGAAGCCACGGCCCATGAGATCGCCGAGATAGGTAGTCTGACTCAAACGGCAATGCGAGTTTTGAAAGAAGTTTCCAAGAGTCACGGTTTCAATATCGGCATGAACCAAGGAAAAGTAGCCGGTGCTGGGATCGCCGGTCACTTGCATCAGCACATTGTTCCTCGCTGGGCGACAGACGCTAATTTTTTTCCCATCATTGCAAAAACCAAGGCAATAACGGCGCTGCTTGGAGATGTTCGAATCTCTCTAGCAAACGCCTGGCCCCAGAACTAATTCGTTTCCATCACCCTCATCACAGACAAGAAGTAGTGAAAATGACTGAAATGCAGAATTCTTCCAACACCGGCAGCAGCCGCGTCAAGCGCGGTTTCGCTGAGCAGCTCAAGGGTGGCGTCATCATGGACGTCGTTAATGCCGAACAGGCTCGTATTGCCGAAGACGCTGGAGCCATCGCTGTGATGGCTCTTGAGCGCGTGCCGGCAGACATTCGTGCCCAGGGCGGCGTTGCACGCATGAGTGATCCCGACCTCATTGAAGGCATCCAAGCCGTCGTCAAGATTCCTGTCATGGCGAAGGCCCGAATTGGCCATTTTGTAGAGGCGCAAGTTCTTGCTGCTCTCAACGTGGACTTCATCGATGAGTCTGAAGTTCTCAGCCCCGCTGACTATATTAATCACATCGACAAGTGGGCATTCCAAATTCCCTTCGTTTGTGGTGCGACCAACCTCGGTGAAGCGCTTCGTCGCATCAACGAAGGTGCCGCAATGATTCGCTCAAAGGGAGAAGCGGGAACCGGCGATGTTTCAGAGGCAACGAAGCACATCCGCAAGATCAACTCTCAAATTCGCATGCTTTCTTCCATGAGTAAAGATGAGCTGTTTGTTGCCGCAAAAGAGCTACAGGCTCCTTATGAGCTCGTTCTTGAGGTCGCAGACTCTGGTCGCTTGCCTGTCCCTCTCTTCACCGCTGGTGGTGTCGCGACTCCTGCAGATGCGGCCATGATGCTTCAGCTCGGCGCCGACGGTGTATTCGTCGGATCAGGAGTCTTCAAGTCGGGTAACCCCGCGGCCCGTGCCGCGGCAATCGTCAAGGTAGCCGCGTTCTACGATGACCCCGCTGTGATTCTTGAGACCTCGCGCGGCCTCGGTGAAGCAATGGTTGGGATCAACGTAAGCGATATTCCCGCACCTCACCGCCTTGCCGATCGTGGTTGGTAACTCGCGGCCTTTGCGCATAGGCGTTCTCGCCTTTCAGGGAGACGTTCGAGAGCACATTCTTGTTCTCGAACGCCTCGGGGCAGAAGTTATCAAGGTTCGCCGCCCCGAGGAGCTTGCTACCATCGACGGGCTCATCATTCCTGGTGGTGAGTCGTCGGTTATGGACAAGCTGGTGCGTCTGTTTTCCATGCACGAGCCATTGAGGCACGCAATTGCCGGTGGGTTGCCTGTTTTTGGAACATGCGCAGGTCTGATCATGTTGTCGGACAATATTCTCGACGCCATGGCTGACCAAAAGACCCTCGGCGGTCTCGATATTGATGTTCGGCGAAATGCCTTCGGCACCCAGATTGACTCTTTCGAGACAAGCCTTTCGATGCCGGGTATCTCTCCCGAGCCTGTCTTGGCCACTTTTATTCGGGCTCCGCTTGTGGAGCGCGCTGGTCCGAAGGTCTCCGTCTTGGGCCGATTGGATGACGGCAGAATCATTGCCGTCGAACA
>JBLHYZ010000096.1:0-4673 GCA_047631115.1 Alpinimonas sp.
TTGATGATCCCGAGATTGATCTCGTAGATATCGCCACCCCCAACAACCTTCACGCCGAGATTGCCATTGCTGCTCTCGAAGCAGGCAAGCACGTCATCTGTGAGAAGCCGCTGGCTCGCACCGTTGAAGAAGCCGCCAAGATGTATGAGGCATCGAGGGGAACCGATCGCGTTCACATGGTGGCCTTTAACTATCGCCGAACCCCCGCAGTCTCCCTCGCAAAGCGTTATATCGATGAGGGCGCCATTGGGCGCATCCTGAATGTTCGTGCCACCTATCTGCAGGACTGGTCTGCTGACCCTAGCTCCCCACTGTCTTGGCGTTTCAAGAAAGACATCGCTGGATCGGGCGCCGTGGGCGACATCTTGACTCACGTACTTGACCTGGCCCGCTATCTCGCCGGTGAAATTACTGAAGTGAGTAGCCTTACCGCCAACATCATCACCGAACGCCCACTCCAGCAGGGCGGCGCAGATTCCCTGGGAAATACCAAGAACGACGGTGGACCGATGGGCCCCGTTGACGTCGAAGACGAGGTGCTTTCTCTGGTGAAGTTCGCCAGTGGTGCGATTGGCTCCGTTGAGGCAACACGCAATGCGTGGGGCCGTAACAACTTCATTACCCTCGAGATCCACGGCTCCGAGGGTTCCATCTATTTCAACTACGAAAACCGTGATGAGCTTCAGGTGTGCTTCAAGAGTGATGACAACGACCGTCGAGGCTTCCGCACGATTTACACGGGACCCAATCACCCCAACGGCGCGAATCTGTGGCCCATTCCTGCGCTGGGTATTGGTTATGGCGAGACGAAGATCATCGAAGCACACGACCTCTTTACGGCCATTGCCGGCGGTGAGCCTGTTCGTCCCGACTTTGGTGATGGATATCAGGTTGCTTTGATCGATCATGCCATTCTCGAGTCGGCAGCCTCCGGTCAATGGGTCAAGGTTCCTCAGCTGAATCGAGAGACCGGAAAGGTCGCGTAGAGCTGATGTCTATGACTCCCGTGCTCGCGGTCGAAATGACCGACATCACCAAGGCGTTCAGCGGCGTACCTGTCCTTCGTCAGGTCGGTTTTGAATTGGTGGTCGGTGAAGTACATGCCCTCGCCGGCGAAAACGGTGCGGGAAAATCGACCCTCATGAAGATCCTCCAGGGCGTCTACCAACGCGACAGCGGTGAGGTGAAGGTCTTAGGCGAGGTCGTTTCATTGTCCGATACCTTTGCTGCTCGCGCTGCAGGAATCGGGATGGTGTTCCAAGAGTTCAGCCTTATCCCGACTCTCACGGTGTGGCAAAACATCTTTCTCACGGCGGAACCGATGGGACGATTTGGTCTCATCGATGACAACCTGGCTCGTGAAAAAGCGCAAGCAATTTTTGTGGACATGGGTGTTAGCGTCGATGTCACAGCGCTGCTCGAGCACTTGCCAACAGCTCTCTGGCAACTCACCGAAATTGCCAAAGCTTTGGCTCAAAACGCCCGTGTTTTGATCATGGATGAACCAACGGCGTCGTTGGCAAAGCATGAAACAAATGCTCTCTTCGAACTGATTCAACGCCTGAAAGCGCGCGGGATTTCTATCATCTACATTTCACATCGAATGGATGAGGTTTATCGGGTTGCCGATCGCATCACCGTTTTGCGTGATGGCCAGAATGCTCTGACAGCAAATCTTGCAGATGTCAGCCCGGCCCAGATTGTTGCCGCCATTGTTGGCCGTGAGATGTCTGGCATCCTGACCTACGAAGATCGCAGCGCGCAGATCAGCAAAGACGCCGTTCTCAAGGTTCGCGGGCTGGGCTCGGGTAAGCGTTTGTCTGACATCTCCTTTGACCTCCACCGAGGTGAGATCCTTGGCCTCGCCGGGCTGATGGGAAGTGGCCGCACCGAGCTCGTGAACACTTTATTTGGCATTGACCATGCCTTTGCAGGAACGATTGAGATTGATGGTACGGGCGTCTCTATTCGCAATCCTGGTCACGCTATTTCTCTTGGTCTGGCACTGATCCCTGAAGATCGCCGCGCCCAGGGACTCGTTCTCGAGCATTCCGTTCAAGAAAATCTGACGTTACCCCTGCTCGACGAGCTGCGGAGTGGTCTTTTTCTGAGCACTAAAAAAATCATCGAGCGCGCGCGGGAAATCATCGCTGCGTTCTCTGTCAAGGTCGCCGATCAAGGCATGCCGGTATCACAGCTTTCGGGTGGCAACCAGCAGAAAGTCGTCATTGGAAAATGGCTGGGAACTGATCCCAGCATCCTCATGATGGATGAGCCCACCGCCGGCGTAGACATCGGAACGAAGCAAGAAATACTTGCGATGGTTCGCGAGATTGCTGACGGCGGCAAAGCCGTCATCCTGATCTCGTCTGAACTGCCGGAACTGCTGTCCGTGAGCGACCGAATTCTGGTTCTCCGCGATGGCGAAGTGGTTCGAGATTTTGCGCGTGCCGATATCCCCTCTGAAGAATTCCTCCAACTCGCTGTCCAAGGAGCCTAAATGTCTACCCCATCAACTCAAATGATGAGCAGTATCAAATTCATCAAGCGTTTCGACTGGCGCCAAAACATTATTTATGTCGGATTCGTCGTTGTGTTCATCCTCTTCGCAGTGCTTCTTGGGGATAGTGGCTTTACGAGCGCCAACAACTTGTTGAACATTGCGCGGCAGACAGCGACAATTTCGATCATGGCCGTGGCGATGACCTTCGTCATTGCGACGGCAGAGATCGACCTCAGCATTGGCTCCGTCGCGGGTCTGGCATCCGTTGTCTCGGCGATGGCGATGTCATCCTTCGGCCTTGTCGTGGGAATTGTTGCTGGGCTTGCCGTTGGTCTCGCTGTAGGGGCGGTCAACGGAGGACTTGTTGCGTGGCTCAAGGTCCCGTCTTTTCTCGTGACCCTGGGAATGCTGGGCCTTGTTGTTGGCGTCTCCCGTTGGATTACAGCGTCGGCACCTGTGCCCATTGCGGATGCCACCTTCATTCAGATCTTTGGCGGCGGTGACCTCGGCCCGCTCCCATCGCTCTTGGTTTGGGCAGTGGTCTTCGTTGCCCTAGGTGCCGTCGTCATGAACAAAACCAAATTTGGTCGCCAAGTTCGGGCCACGGGTGGAAACACTCAGGCCGCCATGTTTACAGGTGTTAATACTGCCCGCATCAAGTTCTACGTGCTTCTGCTCTCAGGACTCGTGGCGGCGATTGCGGGAATGCTCTATGCCGGTCGCCTTCAATCCGGACGATTCCAATGGGGCACCGGTGACGAACTGTCGGTCATTGCTGCCGTAATTCTCGGCGGGACGTCGCTGTTTGGTGGCCGAGGCGCCGTCATCGGTTCTCTCTTTGGTGCCTTGTTCATCGGTTTGATCAACAACGGCTTGATTTTGGCTGGACTAGAAGTAAGCCAACAGCAGGTTGTGCGTGGGGCGATCATCATCGTTGCCGTGGCGCTGTCAAGCAAGAAAAAATCCAGCTAGTGCGTGCACCATTGCGCGCCGGAATCCTTGGCGGCGGTTTCATGGCTGAGGTGCACTCGCGTGCCATTCGTGCCGCGGGCCATGAAGTTACGATGATTGCAAGTTCTACTCCAGAGAGATCTGCGGAGGCCGCAGCTCGCCTCGGCGTGCGGGAAAGCGCCTCGGACGCCCGCAGCCTCATCGAATCTGAGAATGTCGACGTCGTGCACGTGTGCACTCCCAACACTTTTCACAGGGAGCAGACGCAGCTCTCTTTGGATACCGGAAAACCCGTTGTGTGTGAGAAGCCTTTGGCCACCTCTGTGACGGATGCCAAGCTGCTTGTGGACCAGTCCTCTCGGCTTGGGTTGCCAACAGCAGTGCCCTTTGTTTATCGCTACTACCCGGCCGTTCGAGAAATTCGTTCACGAATCGCTCGAGGGGACACGGGTCAACTGCACCTTTTGCACGGCTCCTACCTTCAAGATTGGCTTGCCCTTTCTACGGCAACGAACTGGCGCGTGAACGAAGCGATTGGTGGGTCTTCGCGAACATTTGCCGATATCGGTGTCCATTGGTGTGACGCGATGGAATTTGTGACCGGCCACAGAATTACGCGCCTCGTCTCGTCCCTTGCTCGGTCTCACCCCAAACGCGGTGCTACCGAAGACGCCGCGTCCATCTTGTTCGAAACGGATCGTGGCGCATCGGGAACTCTTGTCGCCAGCCAGATTTCTCACGGACGCAAGAATCAGCTGATGTTTTCCTTCGATGGTGAGCTCGAGTCGTATCAGTGGAATCAGGAACGCCCCGGCAAGTTCAGCGCATCAAGCGCTGTAGGCGAGACCATCGTTCGAGCAGGCTCAATCGAAATGGCATCGGCAGAGGCCCAACATTTGGCGTATCTTCCCCCCGGGCACCCCCAGGGGTATCAAGATGCCTTCAACGCGTTTATCGCGGACGCCTATGCGTCTTTCCTTGGGAACACTGTAGAAGGACTCCCAACCTTTGTTGATGGGTTGCGCGCTGCCGTCATTACTCAGGCAGTCTTAGAGTCGGCACAGTCTCGACAATGGGTTGACGTCGCTCCCATTCGCGATTACCTCGCGGGTGATCTCAAACCAGTCGCACCCGTTGCGTCCGTTGCACCAGCTGCATCCCTCGCGTCCGCCCCGGCAACCCGCTAGATTCGCAGTGAACTCAAAGGAGTAGC
This sequence comes from Alpinimonas sp., assembly GCA_047631115.1. Taxonomy (GTDB): domain Bacteria; phylum Actinomycetota; class Actinomycetes; order Actinomycetales; family Microbacteriaceae; genus Alpinimonas. The sequence continues at coordinate 4,668 of JBLHYZ010000096.1, forward strand.
CATGTC
>JBLHYZ010000097.1:0-4666 GCA_047631115.1 Alpinimonas sp.
CTTCAAATACCTCGCGAATCACGGCAGCTTCAAGGGACTCCCCCGGCTCGACGTAACCGGCCAGGAGCGAGTAACGATTCGATTCCCAGAGAGCGTTATTTCCCAGCAGCAAACGGTCGTCGTGATCGGTGATCATAACGATGACAGCGGGATCGGTGCGGGGAAAAACTTGACCGCCGTCTATTGTCGATGCGCGAATCCAACCGGCCTGATCCGGAACCGTCGGCGAACCGTTTTTAGGAGAGTGTCCGTAGGACACGTGCCAGTTCGCCAGGGCGAGGGCCTGTGTGAATAATCCGGCGTCGCGGTCGGTGAGAACCGGGGCAACCATGCGCAAGTCAGACCACTCTTCATCGGCGGCATCAAGCTGGGCTGCCTGCTGATCGTTAAGGATGACGGCAATGAACGAGGTTCCGGAAGCCTCCCCAGGCGCATCTTGGAGAGACTCTCCCAGATACAAACGCAGTGATCCGTCGTTCACATTTAATGTAAACCCCAACGCGTTCATCTCGCCCGGTGCGAGAAGAACGAGTGCGTTATCAGTCATGCGTGCGCGACCCTTCCACATCACAATGACGCGCGTAGCCTCGTGCGCCCACAGTTCAGAGAGCAGATCCGGTCGCGTGCGCGCCACACCATTGCGGTCGGTGGAATGCCTCGAGAGGGCAAGGCGGCTGCTAAAATCCTGGGGCATGGCACTCAACTCAATCGCGAACGGGGAACGCCCCAAGGCGTGGCGTTAGGCCACTGCGGGGCCGAGTCGACCTAGCCTATATCCATGGCCAGATCTCACCTCACTCTAGCGGCGTTAGCAACATCGGCCGTGCCTGGATTTGACCCCATTCGGTCGCGAAGTTTTTCCACAGGCGCGCACGGAGATTTTTTTGCGGCCGTCGTAGAAAATGCAGCTGGACGTGAACTTCTCGTTCGAGTTCCCAACTCCGCAGAGGCCGAAGCTCAGCTTCGAAGTGAACTCTTTGCCCTCGAGCACATGAGCGCCGGTATCAGATCGCGGCTCGCGTTCGACGTTCCTGCTGTTGTCGCCCACGCTCCCATCGGCAAGACTTTTGGGCTCATCTTCGACTTCATTCGCGGCTCATCCATCACCCTGGCCGACTTTCGCCAAGACAGCGATGTGCCCGTTTCGGTTGGGCGAGGAATCGCCGCCATTCATGCATTACCCACAAGCTTTGTCGCCGATGCAGCGCTCCCCATTTTTCACGCTGGGGAGGTTCAACGGCAGACAGCCGAACTCATCGCGCGAGCTCGGGCCACCAACTTATTGCCCGCTGCCTTGGCCTCCCGGTGGCAAAATGCTGTCGATGACGGTGCCCTGTGGATGTTCGAAGCCACGGTGACGCACGGGTCTCTCAACACGGATTCATTCCTCGTTGGCGAAGACTCGTTGTCGGCCATTCTGGGCTGGGCAGCGCTTCGAGTCGGAGATCCCGCGTGGGACCTGCACTGGATGATCAACACCGATCTTGACTCTCAAGATATTGCGTTTGGCTCCTATTCTGCGGCGCGACGCTCTTCAGCAGATCCAAAGCTTCGCCAACGAGCTACGTTATACTCCGAGTTGGAACTGGCCCGCTGGCTTCTGCATGGGGTGGAACAAAAGAGTGCAGAGATCGTGGATGACGCCATTAATATGCTGGACCGCCTTGTCGACAGTGTGCACTCTGAAACTTCTAGCCCCATCGCCCCCCGATTGGATGAAACCCTGACAGTGACGCAGGTCGTCGAGATGCTCGACGACACTCCCGGTGGAGCGAAAGGTGCACAGCCGCGCGGTGGCTACCGTGGGATGGAGCCTGTGACCGACAACCACCGTTCTTCGAGTTCACTTTCGGAGTAAATGCGTTCGGGGCGAATGATGGTGTCGTCTGCCACAAAGTAGAGGCATGCATCAATTCGTTCAGGGTCGATGTTGGCCCATTGTGAATATGCGAGTCGGTATAACGCAAGTTGATACTGCTTCAACTCGAGGTCGGTCGCTGACGACGGCGCCTTACCGGTCTTCCAATCGACAATCTCGTAACGCGGCCCCGTGGGTAGGTCGCGGGTTGACTCGATCTCATAGACCGCGTCAATCTTGCAGACAATTGTGTTTCCCCCGAGCGGGACAAGAATTTCAATCTCCACAGCCACCGGTTTGCGCTGCCCCCAGGGTGAAGCAACGAAGGTTGCCTTAAGCTTCTCGAGTTGTGCCTCATCAACCGGGCCTTGGGGTGTGGCAAAGACGCCATCGGCGCCATGAGGTTCCTGATCGAGCTCTCCTGGGTGAGCGTCAAGCACATCGCTGAGACCGGTCATGGCCGAACGACTCTCCACCCAGGTGTGAAATACCGTTCCGAGCAGAGTCGCTCGATACGGCTTCTCTGGAAGTGGCCTCCGCAGTTGACGTGCCACGCCCTCTGGGTCGGTAATGAAGTCTTTGAAGCGTGACGCGGGAATCCGTGTTGGCAAGGCGATATCAACACCCTCTCCCTGCCGAGAGCGCTCGGCGAGGAGAAGCTCAATCTCCCGAGCAAATGCGATGGGAGGAGTCGCCTGCTCCGGCCCATTCGTTGGCTCACTCATCGGCCCATTCGTTGGCTCGCTCATCGGCCCACTCGTTGGCCCATTCGTTAGCCCACTCACCAACGCCTCTCGAACGCAGTGGGCTGCACGCTCTACGCGAGCCCTGCGCGAGCCCAGAGGGGCAAGTGGCCACGTTGCCGGATGCCCTTCTCCCCCGGCTGTGGAGCCATTTTCCAAAAGTTCTTCGTCGGTGGGCATCACTGGTAAAGCAGGGCAGTGTCCCGCTTGCTCAATTTCTCGAAGGTATTCGTTAGGCCCAAGAAGTGTTTTGCCTGATGCCTTGAAGGACCCACTCAGAAGGAGATGTTGTTTGGCTCGGGTAATCGCCACATAGGCCAAACGTCGTGCCTCTTGCTGGTAGCGCTGAAGGAGCCCGGCCTTGTACTCGGCGAAGGAATCGTCCAGCTCCTCTTGGCTGTGGGCAGATCGCCAATCCCAGGCCGGCTGAAGGTCGAGGAAGTCACCGCGCAACTCATCCGGCAGAGACCCAAAGGTCAGCCACGTTTGCGCCTTGGAGCTCTGCACCCCAGCTAGCTCCTGATACTGACGAACAACGGCCACGAGGTGCCACTCCAGCCCTTTGGCCCCGTGCACGGTCATGAGTTGAACAACGTCACCCTCGGGCTTCTCGCTCGATGGGCTCATGCGCTCGCGCTTCTCGGCCTCTTTGAGCCAGCCAAGGAAGCCACCGAGAGTTGCCACGTCATCGGCCTGCAGATAGGAGCCAACGGCGTCCATAAAGGCATCGATGCTCGCTTGACCGGAGGACAAGTCCTCGTTGGCTTCCGCTTCAATGTCTAGTTCACATTCTTGGATAACCACGGTCACAAGTTCCCGAAGGTCGTTGCTGGACCGCTGGCGAAGGCGCGCTAATTGCCTCCCAGCAAGTTTCAAGCGCCTCAGGCCTTCCGTGCTGATGTGCTCAACAGCGCTGGGCGCAATGGTTGTGCGTTCGGCGATGAAGTCAATGGCGTCCACAAGAGACGCACCGTCTTCTGGTGACACAGAATCTCGCAAGGCTTGCTTGACATCGTCACTCAACACCCGTTGAGAGGAGTCTCGTTGGGCCAACCACAGCGCTGTTCGCTTCAGTCCCATGAGGTCACGGGGGGCAATTTGCCAACGGGCACCTGAGAGAAGGCGAATGAGCTCGGAGTCTGCCGTTGCATCGTGCATGACACGAAGCGCGCAGACCAGGTCGACCACAAGTGGCTCCTCGAGGAGGCCACCGAGGCCAACGACGTGATATCTGATTCCCTCGTTGTCCAGGGCTTGTTTAAACGGCTCCAGATCGGCGATGCGTCGACTCAACAAAGCCGCTGTGGGGCGTTCTGCCTTGTCTCCAGGAGACGCCTGCCAACTGGCGAATTGTGAGCCAAACCACTGCGCCACGCTCTGGGCCTCCGCCGCAATTGTGGGTTGATATTCGACTGACAGCGAACCTGTTTTTCTCTTGTCCCCCAAGATGAGCTCGTGGGTTGTTGTCGGCCCAACCACGCCCTGATTCTCGGTAGCTGGCGACAGGAGGCCACGAGCCACGGTGTTCGCAGCGTCGAGAACAATTTGCGGGTTGCGCCAGCTGTGCGGCAAAGGAAAAACCTGCTTCGAACCGTCTCCGGCACCAAAATCGCGAAAGAACTTTTCAGTCTGCATGCTGGAGGCGCTCGCGCCACGCCACCCGTAGATCGCTTGATTGGGGTCTCCCACGGCCGTCACAGCAACCGAGCGAAAAATCTTGGCGAGGAGGCGGGCCTGCACAACCGATGTGTCTTGATATTCATCGAGCAAGACGACACGGTATTGCGCGCGAAGACCAGCCGCTACTGTCTCGAAACTGTTGCAAATCTGAAAAGCCAGGGAAACCTGATCGCTGAATTCCATGAGACCACGCCGACGCTTTTCCGCGTCATAACTCTGAGCCAGGGCCACCAAAACTGGCAGCGATTGGCTCACCTGACGCCCCTTCACATAGCTCTCTTTGGGATTCTTTGTGCGGCTCTTCGGATTGGTGCTGATGGGTAAGTCACCCGGGAGTTCGCGGCGCAACTCGGCAGCAAGGTCGAGAACATTCTGAGCCGTGGCA
>JBLHYZ010000098.1:0-4617 GCA_047631115.1 Alpinimonas sp.
TGTGAGTTCCGCGAAGCTGTCTGTTTCGACGATTGATCTCGACGACCTCGCGTCGAGACTGCACCTCCTTGGCGCCCAGTGCCACGACCGAGCACTTTCTCTCGAGGGTGTCGCTTCTCTCATGCCAATCGAATGGCATGCACGGGCACAGGCGATCGCCACGCAGGTTTCCCAGGCTTCTCGGGACCTGCAGGCAATTAGTCACGGATTGCAATCAGCGTCCGAGTTGTATTCCGGGCAGGAGGCTGCCATTTCTGTCGCCGCCCATGAAGCAAGCTCGGCCCTGTTCTGGGGAATAGGCCGCCTCCTGGCCTTGATTCCTCTGGCCGTGATTCCGTCGGTCATCAGCGGAGCTTCGGCACTGTTGACGGCGTGGGCGGTCACGGGAAAACGCCCGGAGGAACTTTTGTCGTCACCCGTCGTTGTTACCGGCTTGGGCCACGTTGTTTCCGGCGTCGATGACCTCGCTGCTGGCTTTCTCGGAATTCCCCTGCCGGTGATGAGGGGAATCGGTGAAAAAGGTTTAGGACTCTCCGGACCTCCCGCTGTCGCTGGCGGAATTCTTCTGGGCCTGGGGGGAATAGGGGGAATAGGGGGAATAGGGAAAATAGGGGGAATCGGTGCCGCACCCGAGACTCTTGTGACGGTTACGCGTGTGAGCAGCGCACCGGGCGAACCTCCCGGTGGTGTCGAAGACCTGCTGGCGAGAATTCCTCGGGCAAACCCCGACATGCCGCAGGTGCGCATTGAACGTTATGAGGCAGCAGGCGACGCCAACGCCGCGTTCATCGTCTACCTTGGGGGGACCATTGACGCAGCTCTGCTGGCAACAGATGAACCGTGGGACATGACGAGTAACCTGGCAGCGCTCGCCGACATGGATGCCGGTAGTCAGCGCGCGGCGGTCGAGGCAATGAAGGCTGCGGGTATCGCGAGCGACAGCCTTGTCACGTTGGTGGGCCACTCGCAGGGTGGACTCTTGGCCGCTCGCATTGCGCAGTCGGGGGAATTTCGGGTGGGCGATGTGCTGACCGTCGGGGCCCCCATTCATCAGGTACCCGTTCCGTGGGGAGTTACCGTCACAGCCATTGAGCACAATGAAGATCTCGTCCCCACACTGGGTGGCTTAGCCGTTCTCGGGGCAGCCGGCGCCGGAACCACAACGATGGTGCGCCGGAGTGCGTTGAAGGGAGGGGTGGTCTCGGGAAATGACCCCTTGCCGGGACATAACCTCTCTCGCTATATCGAGACCGGTCGTGTGATGGACAAAAGCCCGGACACCCAATTGACGGCGCTCAAGCAACGTCTCACAGCCCAGGCCCACGGCACCCCGCAAGTATCGATGTGGCGCGGGCAACGAGTGGAGCGAGTGGACCGCTAGTTAGGCACCGGCTGCAGGGCGAAGAATGAGGCCGAGAACCCAGCTGACGAGGGAGAGAACAATGGCACCCAAGAATCCAGCACCGAAGGTTTCAACCTCCAGTCCGTATCCGAATCCGAGAACCTGAGTGAGCCAACCCACGAACATCAGCAGCAGAGCGTTGACAACGAGGGCCATGAGGCCCAACGTCAAAACGTAAATCGGAAAAGCCAAGAAGCGCAAAACACGACCAATGGTGCCATTGACAATGCCAAAAACAAGGGCGACGAAGACCAGTGTGAGAACGTATCCCCAGCCCTGTTGGGTTTGACCCGTCGGCATCACGATGGTCATTCCGGCGACCAAGACGGTCGTGAGCCAGAGCGCAATGGAATTGATAACAGTAGACAAAAGTAGTGATCGCACATTTCTATCTAAGCACTGGTTTTCCTGTGAGGAGTAGTAGTTGACATACTCCTACGGTTTTTTCAGGAGATTGTAGAACACCTATCACCGAGACCGCCCCTCAACCGGATAGGTTTAGACGATGCTAGACGACACCGTAGACCCAATGGTCCAGCTGCTTGCGCCCGATGGCACATTCATGCCAAGCGCCGCAGCGGAGGAGTTTCTTCCCTTTTTTGAGCGCCTGACCGACGCTGACTACCGCAAGTTCTTTCGCGATATGTCCGTCGTGCGCCGCTTCGACACCGAAGCCACGAACCTGCAACGCCAAGGACAGCTTGGTTTGTGGGTTCCTAGCCACGGTCAAGAGGGTGCCCAGATTGGGTCCGCTCACGCGGCAAAATCACAGGACCACATTTTTCCGGCCTACCGCGAGCATGCCGTGGGTATGGTGCGCGGCATTGACGTCATCAACATCATTCGTGTCCTGCGAGGTTTGACCCACGGTGGATGGAATCCCAAAGATCCCGCCTTCGGCAATTTTCACCTGTACACGCTGGTCATCGGTGCGCAGGCGCTGCACGCCACCGGCTATGCCATGGGCATCAATTTTGATGGCCTCACTAACACGGGCAACCCCGACACCGACCAGGCCGTCATGGTCTACTTCGGTGACGGCGCCACCAGCCAGGGGGATGTCAGCGAGGCTCTCGTCTTCTCCGCTAGTTTCCAGACGCCACAGGTTTTCTTCGTGCAGAACAACCACTGGGCTATTTCGGTTCCCGTGAGCGTTCAGTCGCGCGTTCCCTTATATCAGCGCGGCCTCGGCTTCGGCGTTCCCGGGGTGCAAGTAGACGGTAACGACGTTTTTGCCAGCTACGCCGTCACAGCCAAGCAGCTAGATGATGCCCGCAACGGCAAGGGCCCCAGCCTCATTGAGGCCCACACCTACCGCGTGGGTGCTCATACCTCGAGTGACGACCCCACGAAATACCGAACGGATGCCGAACTGGAGTCCTGGATTGCTCGCGACCCCATCACGCGCCTCGAGGCTTTCCTTCGGGGCAAGGGAACAGAGGAAGCCTTCTTCACCGGCGTTCACGAGGAGGCAGCAGACTTTGCCGCAGATATCCGCAGGCGCACGATCGCCCTTGAGAACCCCGAGCCTGCCTCGATGTTCAGCAATGTGTATTCCGATCCGCATCCGCTCATGATTGAGCAAAGCGCGTGGCTCGCCAACTATGAAGCCTCGTTTGAGGACCAGGGAGGCCACGCGTGAGCATCGAAAACATGCCCCTCGGCAAGGCCCTGAACGCCGGTATGCGCCGCGCGCTCGCCGAAGACCCCAAAGTCCTTCTCATGGGCGAAGATATCGGAACACTCGGTGGTGTCTTTCGCGTGACCGAAGGCCTTCAAGCTGAGTTCGGCAAGAAGCGCGTCTTCGACACTCCTTTGGCAGAGTCGGGCATCGTGGGCACGGCTATTGGTTTGGCCATGCGCGGCTATCGGCCCGTTTGCGAGATTCAATTCAACGGATTCGTGTACCCAGCCTTCAACCAGATCACCAGCCAACTGGCGAAATTGACGAATCGCCACGAGGGCGACATGCAGTTCCCCGTCGTGATTCGTATTCCCTACGGCGGCCACATCGGCGCGGTCGAGCACCACCAAGAGAGCAACGAAGCCTACTTCTTACACACCGCTGGTTTGCGCGTGGTGAGCCCCAGTAATCCGCATGACGCGTATTGGATGATGCAGGAAGCAATCGCCTCGAATGACCCCGTCATCTTCTTCGAACCCATGAGCCGCTACTGGCCCAAGGGTGACGTAGACACCGACGCCGCCAATATTCCGCTGCATGCCAGCCGAGTTGTTCGAGCCGGAACCGATGTCACCGTTATTGGCCACGGCGCCATGGTGAGTGTGCTGCTTCAGGCCGCCGACGCTGCAGCCGCTGAAGGAACGAGCCTCGAGGTCATTGATCTGCGAACGCTTTCACCCATCGATTATGGGCCGATTCTTGAGTCGGCGGCGAAGACCGGTCGCGTTGTCATCGCCCAGGAAGCCCCGGGCAACGTCAGTCTCGCTTCGGAGTTAGCTGCGACAATTACCGAGAAGATGTTTTACTTGCTCGAAGCCCCCGTGCTTCGCGTCACGGGATTCGATACCCCGTTCCCCCCCGCAAAGCTCGAAGCCATCTACTTGCCCGATGCCGACCGCGTTCTTGACGCAGTCGACCGCGTGCTGAGTTACTAGGAGAGCCGGCCATGACGACATCTAAGTTTTATCTTCCCGATGTGGGCGAGGGCTTGACCGAGGCGGAAATCGTTTCGTGGAAAGTCAAGGTGGGTGACACCGTCGAAATCAACCAGGTTCTGGTTGAAATCGAGACGGCAAAGTCGCTGGTCGAATTGCCCAGCCCGTTCGCCGGTCAGGTGGCGGAACTTCTGGTGGAGGAGGGTGTCACCGCTGAGGTGGGAATGCCCATCATCATCATCTCCACCGTTGGCCACGCTCAGTTGAGTTCGCCGACGGCCACAATGGCGCAGGCCGCGATGGCTAACGAGGTCTATTTCACCAGCGACAGCGATGTCGATGGTGCCAAGGATGTTGCCGACGAGGGTTCGGGGAGCGTTCTGGTTGGCTACGGAGTGGGCGGCCATGCCCCCACGCGCCGCCGCAGGGGCGGCGTGCCGTCCGCAGCTGAAGCCCCAGCCGCACCTACCGCCGCCGAAGCCGCCGAAGCCGCCGAAGACTCCGCGGACGCTGCCGGGTCTTATGGCTCGATGGCTACGGCTGTTGCCGCCGCGATTCCCAGTGCAACTCCCACTGCAACTGCGACCTCAACGTCT
>JBLHYZ010000099.1:0-4607 GCA_047631115.1 Alpinimonas sp.
CATCGTAACCTCACTCGCCCTCACCCTCGTTGTTTACGTTCTCGTTGCCACGATAGTTCTCGTGGTCCTAGGCCCTCAGCAACTTGCGACGTCCAAGGCGCCCCTTGTCGACGTGGTCACCATGAGCTCTTTGAATTGGGCAGCGCCAATCGTTCGCATTGGCGCCGCCGCCGCGGCTCTTGGCGCTCTCCTTGCGCTCGTCGCCGGAGTCGGCCGCACAACGTTGGCTATGGCCCGAAACAAGGACCTTCCGTCGTGGCTAGCTGCTGTGCATCCCGTCCACAAAGTTCCCCATCACGCCGAAATTGCCCTCGCCGTGATTGTGAGCATCTTGGTTCTCACCATCGACCTTCGCGGAGCAATCGGATTCTCCTCTTTCGGCGTCCTTCTTTATTACGTCATCGCCAATCTTTCCGCTTTCACCCAAGACCGGCAGCACCGTCGATATCCGCGGTTTGTGCCGATCATCGGCGCCCTCGGCTGCCTCATCTTGGTAGCAACGCTCCCACCGCTTTGCATCGGAGTTGGAGTAGCCGTTTTTCTCGTTGGCATCATGGGCCGCAGTCTTGTTCGTTTGTTTCCGCTCCAGAGAACTAAGCTTCACCAGTGACTTCCCGCAGACGCCCCAGTAATCGTGCCTGGTACTGGGCTATTTTTATCGCTTTCGGCATTCAGGGAATCTTCTTCGCAACGTGGGTGAGTCGCACTCCTGAGATTCAACAGCTCCTCTCTCTGACCACGGGAGAAATGGCACTTTTCGCCCTCGTTCTCGCTCTTGGATCCCTTGCAGGCCTGCTTCTGGGTAATACCGCGGTGCCGCTTTATGGGGCACGGAAATCTCTGGTTTTGTGCTTCGTTGCGTCCGCCGTGATACTCCCGGTGCTGGGATTCTCCGCCCATCAACATAATCTCATTGTCGCCATCGTGGGTGCCTTTTTCTATGGAGTAACCATGGGGGCGGGCGGGATCGCCTCAAATATCGAAGGCGCCACAATCGATAGTCGGTCCCACCGCAGCATTCTTCCTTCCCTCCACGGCTCGTTTAGCTTTGGCACTCTCGTCGGTGCCGGCTTGGGAACAATGTCTATCGTCTTTGGCATCGGTGTTGGGATTCAGTTTTCAGCAATGGCGGTGCTCGCTATTGTCGCCGCCATCGTTGCAACGACGTCCATCCCCACTGATTCAGGTATGCGCCAGCACGCTGACATGTCCACCACCGAGATTCGAATCATTCCCTCCAAGAAGGAGCGTTTGGCTGTCTGGCGGGAGCCACGCACTCGACGCGTCGCTTTGATCGGCCTGAGCTTCACCTTGGCTGAGGGAACAGCCGCCACGTGGCTGCCTATTTCGCTCGTGAACGCTGGCCTTACCCAGGCAGAGGCCGCAGCCTGTTTCACGGTTTTTGTCGCATTCATGACGGTTGGTCGCCTCGGCGGTGGTTTGGTTGTTGATCGTTACGGTCGATCGCGCGTGCTTCTCGTCATTGCGATCATTGCGGCTTCGGGCATTGTCATTGTGATGCTGACCAACGTCATCAACCTCCCCTACCTCGGAGCGGCTCTCTGGGGTCTTGGTTGCTCTCTGGGCTTCCCGCTCTGCCTCACCTCCATCACAGAAGACCCTCGCCTTGCTCCCCCACGTGTCAGTATGGTTTTCTTCACAGGCAACTTGGGAAGCCTCGCCATTCCTCCCCTGCTTGGCGGAATTGGTCAGCTCGTTGGACTCTTCGCAGCCTTTGCGATACCCGTGGGACTCATCGCGGCAGGTATCTCGGTTAATAGGGCCACGAAACCGCCTGTTTCGCCCGAACATGAGGATGAGAAACAGAAAGAACTCATCACTCAATAATTCAGTACTCAATAACCCCTCCCTCGACAACCCCTCGCTGGTATTGTCGGGCCCATGTCTCGCTATATTTTGGCCATCGACCACGGCACCACCAGCACGCGTGCCATTCTGTTTGATCACGCCGGTGCCAAAGTCTCCTCGGGGCAACTGGAGACAACGCAGATTCTCCCCCGGCCTGGCTGGGTCGAGCAGGACTCCGTAGAGATCTGGCACAACACCCAGAAGGTCATCGCGCTTGCCCTCGCGGGAGCCAAGGCATCGACCTCTGAGATTGCCGCTGTCGGCATAACGAACCAGCGAGAAACTACCATGCTGTGGGATCGCCTCACTGGTGAACCCGTTTACAACACGCTTGTGTGGCAAGACACTCGAACACAAGACATCATCGACACCGTGGCCGGCACGGAGGGGCCCTCGCGTTTTCTTCAAAAAACCGGTCTCCCTCTCTCCACTTACTTCTCCGCTTCTAAAATTGTCTGGATTCTCGACAACGTCGACGGCGTGCGGGCTCGAGCCGAGGCTGGAGAGCTTCTCTTTGGAACACCCGATACTTGGCTTCTCTGGAACCTCACCGGAGGCGTTGATGGAGGCATCCATGTCACAGATGTCACCAACGCTTCCCGCACTCTGCTGATGAACCTTGAAACACTCGAATGGGACGACACTCTTCTTTCAGCTTTCGATATCCCCCGATCGCTCTTGCCTGAGATCCGCAGCTCATCGGAGGTCTACGGCACGTGCGTTGACTCGCTTAAAGGTGTTCCCGTTGCCGGCATTCTGGGCGATCAGCAGGCCGCAACATTTGGCCAAGTTGCTTTTGATGAGGGTCAGGCCAAAAACACCTACGGCACGGGAAACTTTCTCATTTTCAACACGGGTACCGACATTGTTCACTCCAAGAATGGTCTCATTACGACAGTGGCCTACAAGCTGGGAGGAGAGCCCGCCCGGTACGCCTTGGAAGGCTCGATAGCGGTCACGGGATCACTGATTCAATGGCTACGCGACAACCTGGGCATCATCACCTCTGCCTCCGAAGCAGAACAACTCGCGCGCACGGTTCCTGATAACGGCGGCGCGTACTTTGTGCCCGCATTCTCCGGTCTTTTTGCCCCTTACTGGCGTCCGGATGCGCGCGGCGCCCTGGTCGGGCTTACACGTTTTGTCACCCGCGCCCACATCGCTCGTGCCGCCCTCGAATCGACCGCTTTTCAAACCCGCGATGTGCTCGATGCCATCAACGCCGACACCGGCATCCTTCTTACCGAAGTGCGCGTAGACGGTGGAATGACGGCCAACGAGCTGCTCATGCAGGTGCAAGCAGACATTCTGGGAGTGCCGGTTGTTCGGCCCCACATCACTGAAACCACAGCACTTGGAGCGGCTTTTGCCGCGGGCTTAGCCGTTAATTTTTGGCACAGTCGCACTCAAATTCGTAAGATTTGGCAGGAAGACCGTCGCTGGGTTCCTGAAATCGATGACGTAGAACGTGAACGCCGAATGCGCGTCTGGAAAAAAGCAGTTTCCAAGAGTTTTGACTGGGTGGATGCCGACTCGGTTGAAGGCTAATCGGCCGTCGCCGAAATCCATGCGTCGAGCTTTTTGGCGGCGCCACCCGTGTCGATAGCCGCTGTAGCAATAGCCAACTGCTCGCGAAAACGGTCATTGATTGGGCGCAGAATCTGCGTGGAATCTTGAGCTAAAGCAAAGGCCACGAGGCCTGCGGCAGCGTTCAACAGCACGATGTCGCGAATCGGCCCAGAATCCCCCGCGACGACGCTGCGCACGACAGCGGCATTATGTTCAGGGTCCCCTCCCACGAGATCAGCAATGTCGGAACGAGCAATACCGAAGTCCAGAGGGTCAAGGTCGTGCTCGATAACGTGCCCCCGCGACACTTCCCAAATGTGACTGTGACCCGTGGTTGTCAGCTCATCGAGGCCATCATCACCGCGGAACACGAGAGCCGTAGCGTCGCGTGTTTGAAACACCCCCACCATAAGGGCAACGCGGTCTAACTGGGCAACACCAACAGCTGAAGCTTCAGGTCGTGCCGGGTTACATAAGGGGCCCAAAAAGTTGAAGACAGTGGGGATGCCTAGCTCACGCCGGACCTCTGCCGCGTGGCGGAAACCGGGGTGGAATTGCGCAGCAAATGCAAACGTGATTCCCACGGCATCCAGGACCTCTGCGACACGTTCGCTAGGCAGGCTGAGATCAATCCCCAAAGCAGAAAGAACGTCGGAAGAACCGGATGCACTGCTCGCTGCGCGGTTGCCATGTTTGATGACCGGCACCCCGGCAGCAGCACACACAATCGACGCCATGCTCGAAATATTGACGGTGTTATGACGATCGCCTCCAGTACCAACAATGTCCAAAGCCATTGCATTTACTGGGAGAGGGACCGCATTGGCCAACACCGCATCTCGAAAGCCCACGAGCTCGTCCACCGTCTCGCCTTTGGACTTCAGGGCAATGAGAAAGCCAGCAAGTTGGCCGTTTGTGGCGTGGCCTGTAATGACCTGATTCATAGCCCAAGTTGCCTCTGTGATGGTGAGGTTTTCTCCTGCGAGCAACTGGGTCAGTAACGTCGGCCACGTCAGTGTTGAGATCATGCCTCTAAGGCTACTTGCCACCCGCGCGGCGAGACTGCACGTCTCCGCCGACAAAGCATTTATCCGTCATAATGGAGGAGTGACCACCGCCTCTATGACACCCACATCCATAGCCCCAGTTGTGAATCGACCGAACCCTGT
>JBLHYZ010000100.1:0-4594 GCA_047631115.1 Alpinimonas sp.
GGTGAGAGGCAGCACAGAGCCGGTATCAGTCGAGTTGTATGTCGCACGAGGTGCCGGGCGGTGTGCGGGCTCCCCCCCGTCAAAGCCAGCAGCAATCACGGTCACTCGAACTTCATCGCCCAACGTGTCATCGATGACCGCACCGAAGATGATATTGGCCTCCGGGTGAACTGCCTCACCGACGAGTGCGGCGGCGTCATTGATTTCAAAGAGTCCAAGGTTTGAACCACCCTGAATGGAAAGAAGCACGCCGCGGGCGCCGTCGATACTGGCCTCCAGTAGAGGTGATGCGATGGCCAACTCGGCAGCCTTGATGGCACGATCGGCGCCCCGCGACGATCCAATTCCCATGAGCGCCGAACCTGCACCCTGCATAACCGACTTGACATCCGCGAAGTCAAGATTGATGAGCCCTGGAGTGGTGATCAGGTCGGTGATGCCTTGAACGCCGGCGAGGAGAACCTGGTCAGCGGTGGTGAATGCTTCTTGCACACTGATGCTGCGGTCACTGATTTCGAGAAGACGGTCGTTGGGAACGACAATGAGGGTGTCGACCTCGGCACGAAGCTGAGCTACACCAATGTCTGCTTGGGCAGCACGGCGGCGTCCTTCAAAGCTGAACGGCTTTGTAACGACTCCGATGGTAAGAGCTCCGATTGACTTTGCAATCTTTGCAACAACGGGAGCGCCACCGGTTCCGGTTCCTCCACCCTCGCCAGCAGTCACGAAGACCATGTCTGCGCCCGCCAAAGCTTCTTCAATCTCTTCCGCGTGGTCTTCGGCGGCCTTGCGACCCACCTCAGGGTCAGCGCCAGCGCCAAGGCCACGAGTGAGCTCGCGTCCGACGTCGAGCTTGACATCAGCCTCGCTGAGGAGGAGCGCCTGCGCATCTGTGTTAATGGCAATGAATTCCACGCCCTTGAGCCCGAGCTCAATCATGCGGTTCACGGCGTTAACGCCCCCACCACCGACACCAACAACTTTGATGACGGCGAGGTAATTCTGATTCATTGACACGTTTGGCCTCCACTGGAACCCTAACCTTCTACTTGAAGATTAAAGTTATGCTCAGTATGCATTTACTTGTTTTGAGGTTATTGTCCACCGGCCCGACACGACGTGAGCGACACGCGCGTTGGGCACAACAATGGTCGCACACTAGCCTTAACGAACGACGGCGGTCTGCGGCGAAGACACGTCGTACTCACTGACCGTTCCGACGGGGGCGCTGGCGATGAGAGCAGCGAGAACCCGCGACTTCAGCGCAGCGTTCTCGGGCCCGCCCCAAAACACTCGGGCGCCCGAATCTGCCAGAACAATAACGACGTCATCGGTCGTTGTAGCGATCACCTGATCAACCTGCCCAGCGAGAGACACCGGGAGAGCGTTAAGCACGTTGATACCTGCTTGAAAACCTAAGGACTCGGTGGAATTGCCCGCCACAGTGAAAAGAGGATACCCAGCAATTCGCTCGGGAGAAGTCTCAATAACGACACCGGCGGGGTCCACCAGAGTAAACCCACCGGTACTCGTGAAATACCCCACTGGCACGCGTTCCACGATGCGAATCAACAGCGTGTGTGGGGGCAATGACTCCGTTGAGTAGCTTTGGATCAACGGCTGAGCGGCAACAGCGTCCTTGATCGCACCAAAGCTCACAAGGGGAAGAGGCTTACCAATCTCGCCCTGCAGTGCTGCTTGAATTTGCGCAACGGGCACACGGGATGCCCCCGCGACGGTGATTTGTTGAAGCGCCATCACAGGGGTAAATGCCCCAACAGCAACGAACAGCAGGAGCGCGACAAAAATCCCGAGGCCACTCGCCCAGATAATTCGTCGACGGCGAAGGTGCGCCGTAAATCTCCGCACTTCCTCGCGTTCAAAAATCCTTCGAGCCTTGCTCGCTTCTCGAAGTCTCTTGCGGGCCATCGACGCATCATCAATGTCCCGCCCGTTTCGAGTGACCCGCATTCGGGAAGCTCGGCTCGACGGCGAAGGTGAGGCGACCACAACCGATACAGGAGCTCTGGCCGGCTGAGGAACTTTGGCCGGCTTAGAGGCCTTACCTGGTTTCGGGGCCATTGCCGGCTTTGGTGCCAGAACGGGTTTGACCGCTTTTGGTGCCCTGCCCGCCGCTCCCTTACCACGACCCTCAGGAACCGGAGCGGGCTGGGCTTGAGAAGGTCTCTTCACCGTGCTCTAAGCCTTCGGAGTTTGTGCAGCGGGCGTAGCGCCCAACGCCTCGAGGATCTGCGGAATGATGCGATAGACGTCTCCACAACCAAGAGTGATAACGAAGTCCCCTGGGCGAGCCAGGGCCGCTACGGCTTGAGCCGCGTCGTGCCAATCAGAGATAAACGCCACCTTACTCGAGTCCACAAAATGATCGGCAACGAGAGCTCCGGTGACTCCCTCGACGGGATCTTCTCGGGCGCCGTAGACATCAAGAATCACTGTGAGGTCGGCATCGTTCTCCAGGGTGCGGGCAAATTCAGCGGCAAAAAGTTGCGTTCGGCTGAAGAGGTGCGGCTGGTGGACCGCGATCACGCGGCCCGAGCCAACCATCGTGCGCGCAGCGCGCAAGACCGCATTCACCTCCGTGTGGTGGTGAGCGTAGTCGTCGAAGACGCTGACCTCGCGCACGGTGTCGTGGAGCTCAAAGCGGCGTTCTGTGCCGCCAAAACGGGCGATTCCTGCCAGAGATGCGGCAGGGTCCAGCCCTACGCCAACCATGGCCGCAAAGGCACCGGCAGCATTGAGCGCGTTGTGATGACCGGGCACCAGCAGGGTGGCTTCGTGGTGTGAACCGGCGTACTCGATGACAATTCTGACGGGGCCACCCGACGTGTCTATAACGCTGAGCCGCACATCCGCCGACGGCGATTCACCGAACGTCATGACACGGGTGCCCAATATGCGTGCGGTCACGGCAACAGCACCCGGGTCATCACTGGAGATGACAACAAGTTCGGTGGCAGCATTCGCAAAATCGACAAAAGCTTGATCAAAGGCCTCGCGCGACCCGTAGTGATCGAGGTGGTCGGGGTCAACATTGGTGATGAGCGCAACGGCCGTGCTGTAGAGCAAGAACGAACCATCAGACTCATCAGCCTCGACAACAAACAGGTCACCCGAGCCCGAATCAGCACTGAGGCCATAGGACTGAATAACCCCGCCGTTCACAAAGTTGGGGTCTTCGCCCATTTCGCGCAAGCCGGTCACAAGCATTCCCGTGGAGGTCGTCTTACCGTGCGCGCCCGCGACAGAAATGAGGCGGTGCCCCCGGGTGAGCCACTCCAATGCGCGCGATCGATGCAAAATAGGTAAATTCCGCTTGCGGGCCAGGACATATTCTGGATTGTTTTCCCACAGCGCCCCCGTCACAACGAGGGTGTCGGCTTCACCAACGTTTGCCGCATCGTGCCCAATGCCAACGGGAATACCGAGCTCGCGCATCTGGCTCACCGCGTGAGATTCACGAATGTCTGAACCGGTGACGGTCAGTCCCGCATCGACAAAAAGCCTGGCAATTCCACTCATGCCCGAACCACCGATACCCACAAAATGCACGTTACCTAAAGTTTCGGGTGCCGACACGGTCGACTCTGGCTTTATCACGACACAACTCTTCTCCGGCAACCATGAAATTCACAGTGCCAACATTCTTTATAACCTACGAAGCCGGACGCGAGCCGCGCGACAAGGCAAGTTCAACGAGATTGACCATCCGAGCGGATCCATCGCGCACACCAATGGCCTCTGCCGCCTCGCCCATCTTCGTAATCTTTTCTTCATCCCTTAAGAGCGGAATAAGGTTTTCCCTCACCCACTCGACGGTGAACTGCTGATCAGCCACGAGGACCCCTCCCCCGACCCCGACAACTCCAGCGGCATTAAAGCGTTGCTCACCATTGCCCACTGGATACGGAACATAAATCGCGGGAATTCCCAATGCGGTGAGCTCCGAGACGGTAGCGGAGCCCGCTCGAGACACCACGAGGGTGGCCGAAGCAAGTGCCGCATCCATGCGATCGCAATAGGGCAAAAAGACGTATCCCTTGCCCGTAGCAAGCTTCTCGGGCGCATTGCTTCCCACAATATGCAGGACCTGATATCCAGCTTTCACAATGTCAGGAACGGCCGCAGTGATTGTCTCGTTGATGCTGCGTGCGCCCTGTGACCCACTGGTCACCAGCAGAGTTGGCCGGTTAGGTACCAAGCCAAAACTGATGCGGGCGTTCGCGCGTTCACGGGCTGTATCGAGTTGCTCAATCTCACGGCGGAGGGGCATGCCCACGAGCGTGGCATGGGGCAAGGGCGTTCCCTCAAAAGCAACGCCCACGAAAAGCGTACTTCGTGCACCGAGGCGATTGGCGAGCCCTGGGCGAGCATTGGCTTCATGAATCACAAGAGGTGTCTGTGTGCGCCGGGCAGCAACATACGCGGGGGCTGAGGCAAAACCCCCGACACCGATGACGCAATCGACAGCCCGCTCAGCAATAAGCGCTTCAATGAGATGCACTGCTCCGCGCCATTGAGAAACGAAACGAAGGGCGGCTTTGTTGGGCCGCCGAGGAAATGGCAAGCGAGCAAT
>JBLHYZ010000101.1:0-4571 GCA_047631115.1 Alpinimonas sp.
CTCCAGGAGTGTCACGGCCGCTGCACTGGATGGGGCCGGGATGGTCGTGGTGAAGGTGGTGCTCGTCACAGCTTTTCGTTGGGTGCCAGCCGATGCGGCCCCAATGCGAGATGTCACCGAAGAGACCACCATGCGAATCGTGGGATTATGCCTGTGAACGGTGGTCAAAACATGAGTATCCACGGTCACGCCCAAATAGGTACTTGCTTTCCCAAGTAGGTTTGGAACCGCGCCCCGGAATGTGGTCGAGGCAACGTCCGGGTCGCCAAACATGACAACGGGCACTCCTCTCGCGGCAAAGGCGCGCAACATGTTGGCGGCCCCGTAGGTGAGTTCCTGAGCATCGTCGACGATGACAAGTTTCGTGCCCGCCATTGTATTTGGGTCTTCCAAGGCGAGAGCCGCTATGGCCACCATCTCCGAGGAGTCAAAGAAGTGCGTTTTTGCCTCAGAAACAGCGTCGATATAGTCTCGCCAAAAAGCACCAGCGGCGACCCACTCGTCTCTCGTAGCGAGTTTCCCTCGCTCAGCAAGGCGTCCCGGTAGATCGCCCGCTCCCAGTTGTCGCTGCGTGTCAACGCAACGCGCATATAGTTCACGCAGTTCCGTTCTAAAGATGCGACTCGAACGCACCTCTGGTGAGAGGCTCGGCGGCCATCGGGGCCCGGTGCCATCTGCGATGTGCCCCTCGAGCAGATCGCTGATGATCTGGTCTTGTTCTGAGCCCGTGAGAAGCCGGGGCGCATCGATTCCATCGATCGCCGCCTTCTCAGCAGCAATCGCGAAGGCTAAGGACATGGGAGTGCGTGCCATGGCGCCGTTGGTGGCGCTGAGGACGCTCCGCGCAAGTTCGTCTCGGAGACGATTGGCTGCTTGACGCCCCGGTGTCAAGACAATAATGTCGTCGGGGCTCAGCCCCTCCTCAACGCGATGCGCAACAAGGGCCTTCACGGTGGAAGTTTTACCCGACCCGGGGGCCCCTAAAATTATGGCGGATTGAGTGGCCGGGGTCTCAATCACCGCGCGCTGGGATGCGTCGAGAGGGTATGCGCTGAGAGGCTCGTTAGCTGCTGGGGTAAACCGTGTCTGTGCCACGCTTCCAACGGTATCGGTTGCTACTGACAGCGTGTCTTTCATCTCCGCTCTCGGCGGAACCGCCGTCGCATGGCTGGTTCGCTTGTGTAGGGTTAAGCAACCGTCATCGAAAGGGAAACTTCCGTGGAAATCCGCATCGGCATTGTCAACGCACCTCGTGAAATTGGGTTTGAGACTGCCCAGTCCCCCACCGACATCGAAGCGCTCGTCGCCGATGCGCTGGTTGGAAAAACCCCTTATCTAAAACTTTCTGACGACAAGGGAAAGATGTACATCATCCCCACGGCGACGATTGGTTTTGTGGAACTCGGGAACGACCAGTCCCGTCGCATCGGTTTCGTCGGCTAGTCGTGGAGCTTCTCTTTGTCGCCCTCGGGGGCGCCATCATTGGACTCGTTGCGCACTACGTGATTCCAGGCCAGGTACGCCGTGGCGTTGTTGTTCTCCCGGCACTTGGCACGGTGCTCATCAGCGTGGTCTGGGAAGGGCTTACGTGGGCAGGGCTTGCCTATAGCGACTTTGTCATCTGGGGTATCACTTTCGCGGTCACGATCATTGCCGTTTGTGGCCTCGGGATCACCTTCAGCCGCCGTCGCACTTCAGCAGATGATCTTTTCTTCTCAAGCATGTCGAAGACCGGGCGCGCTTCCTAAGACGAAGCGACACCTGCACCTCAGGGTTGAGTCCTAAGCGGTAAGCCCAAGTCCATCCATGCGGCGAGTATGCGCGGCAATGATGTCGGTGAAAACAGGTTCGATGCGTTCTTCGTCGTTGGCCCGGTTACCAGAGACCAGCAGTGCGCTTCGCGCAACGAGCTGCGTGTCTCCGACGAGACGGCGGCCCCAGAGTGCCAAGCGCGAAGATAGTTTCTCGTCGGCTTCAATGCCGGCACGCAGTTCGGCGACGATAACCTCGGCCGAGCGATCCGGTTCCAACAAGGCTTCCAGACGCTTTCCCATTTCGGTAGGCAGCCCCGCCAAGAGGCGGATGAAAAAGTCGTCGAGGAATCCGGCGGTGATGTACACGCCGAGCAACATTTCGAACCAGTCACGGCCCTGGGTGAGCTTCTGAAACCGGTCAATGGCTGGAGCGAAGGGCTGCATTGCCACGGCCGGGTCCGCACCGAGAGCCCGCAATTCTGCGACGACACCCTGATGCTTGATCAAAACTTCGCCTGCGGCTGCGGTGAGGCCCTCCTTCGCCCTGAGATCAGGGGCACCACTAATTGCCCGCGTCAATGACTCAAAAACTGCCAGCTCAAAATAGGCAACTTGGCCGAGGTAAGAGATCGGATCAGGCGACATATCCGCCAGATAGACGCGCGCGCGGCGAGGAACACTGTCAGAACGCGGGCGCAAGGACGGGACAGTCGCAGACACGCGACGCTTTTTCAACCACTCAAACACCACGCCAGCTTATTCCTTTATACCGCCAGACCAAGCGCTGCCTTGATAGAGTTGACTCGTCGTCAACGGCATTGGACCGCTGACCCTACGCCGCAGAGTAAAAAGACCCGGCGTGGAACTTTTTATGAACAGGCGTCCCGTGACTTTTCTTGACCTTGCAATTGATGCAGATATTGCCGAGGCTCTTGCCTCCAGAGGCATCCTTGAACCATTCCCCATTCAGACCCAGACCATCCCTCTGGCCTTAGCCGGCCAAGACATCATTGGTCAGGCAAAGACGGGAACCGGAAAAACCTTCGGTTTCGGTCTTCCCATCATCCAGCGCCTCGGCCTCGATCCCGAGCCCGGCGTCAAGGCTCTTGTTGTTGTGCCAACGCGCGAATTGTGCGTTCAGGTCACCGAGGACCTCGAGATTGCCACATCGAATCGTGCTACCAAGATTGTTTCTATCTACGGCGGCAAGTCGTACGACGGCCAGATTGAACAGCTCAAAGCTGGTGCACAAATCGTTGTTGGAACGCCTGGTCGCCTTCTTGACCTCGCCAGCCAGCGCCTCTTGAGCTTGGCCAACGTGTCTGAAATCGTTCTGGATGAGGCTGACAAGATGCTCGACCTTGGCTTCCTTGCCGATATCGAGAAGATTTTTGCGCAGATTCCTGCAACGCGTCACACGATGTTGTTCTCCGCAACGATGCCTGGCCCCATTGTGGCCATGGCGCGTCGGTTCATGAACAAGCCGGTTCACATTAGGGCGACTGACCCCGATGAAGGCCTGATGCAGGCCAACATCAAACACCTGGTCTACCGCGCTCACTCCCTCGACAAAGACGAGGTGATTTCGCGCATCCTGCAGGCCGAGGGCCGCGGTAAGACCGTTATCTTCACTCGCACCAAGCGGGCTGCGTCGCGTTTGACCGAAGAGCTCACCGACCGCGGTTTTCCTGCCGTAGCCGTTCACGGTGACCTCAGCCAGGAGCAGCGCGAGCGCGGAATGGCTGCCTTCAAAGCAGGCAAGAAAGAAATATTGGTGGCAACGGATGTCGCGGCGCGCGGTATTGACGTCGACGACGTCACCCACGTTATTAACCACACCATTCCCGATGACGACAAGACGTACCTTCACCGTGCGGGCCGAACTGGGCGTGCGGGCAAGACCGGCATTGCCGTCACCTTCGTCGACTGGGAAGACCTCCACAAATGGGCCCTCATCAACAGGGCTTTAGAGTTCGGTCAGCCTGATCCAACCGAAACGTATTCCTCGTCACCACACTTTTACACCGACCTCAATATTCCCACCACCGTCAAGGGGCGCCTCAAGTCGACTCCTCCGATGAAGGGTGCCGACAGCCTCCGCGGTGGACGCGACCGTGCTGGCGACAGTAAGCAAGGAAGCGACAGCTCTTCAGGCTCGCGTCGCCGCGTCAACAATCCTCCTAAGCATGTCAGCCCCGAGGGAACTCACGGCTCGACAGCGGGCGGCACCCACGACGGTGGCGGCAAAGAACATCATGACGGCAACAACCCACCACGACCTCGGTCGCGCAACCGTCGCCGTGGCCCCGGCCTCTCCGGCGGCAACGCCGCTTAGCAGAATTGCCCTATGCCGGGTAGACCGGTTCGGCACCAACACCCTGCTCGATGATGCGAACCAGCATCTCAGGCAGTGTGTTGTTTTCTCCGGGTTGATTGGGTTTTCCCGTGCCGTGGTAATCACTGGACCCCGTGACGATCAGGTCGAACTGGTCCACATACGCCTGAAGTCTGGCCACACCCTTGGGCAGATTCTCGCGATGCCCGAGCTCAAACCCGGCAAGGCCTGCGGCGTGCAGCTCAATAAAGTAATCGCGGGGAACAACCTCTCCGTGTCGGTTGGTTGCCGGGTGCGCAATTATCGGCACCCCTCCCGCTGCACGGATCAGCGTAACTGCAGTTACAGGATCTGTGGCCGGAGTAGGAACGTAATACCGCTCTCTGCTGTGAAGCATGGTCGCGAATGCTTCTTGACGACTCTCGACAATGGCGTTCTGAATGAGAGCATCCGCCAAATGTGGGCGGCCCAAGGTGGTGCCA
>JBLHYZ010000102.1:0-4568 GCA_047631115.1 Alpinimonas sp.
TCGGCTACCGCGACCGTGCCTACAATCCTGTTATCAAAAGGAGAATGAACATCCTCGTATTGCCCTGCATGGGGGGCGACCCACGTGCCGCCTAGGAGAAGGTTATTACGCACCATTGCATACTTTCCGTTGAGGTTTCCAGCTTGTCTCTGGAACGGTCCAATTATTTTCAATAACTCTATACCGACGACACGAAGTGCGGTTAGCTTTTTTCTTTACATGCTGAGTGATGAGTTGCGAATCACGAGCGAGGGAACAAATTGGATGTCTTGGCCTGCCAGTTCATCCCAGGGTTGTTCTGACGTCAAGAGTTCTGCCGCGGCGTGAGCCATGGTGACTTTCTCTTGCTCAATGCTGGTAATCGAGATTTGCTTGAGTGAAGAAACATGCGTGTTGTCATAGCCAGTGAGGGCGATGGGGGAGTGGCCGGCAGCCGTCAATTGTGAGATGGCATCTTGGGCTCCGACGGCAACGACATCGTTGAAGCAGACGACAGCCGTCGTGTTGGTGTGCGTCGCAATCGCCCTAAGGGTCGCCTCATGGCCGCTGTGTTCAGATCGATCGGCGGTTGTGAAACTTAGGGGGTTGAGGCCAGCGTTCGATATTGCTCGGCGGTAAGCGTCACAACGCGAGATATCCACGGCACCATTCATGGGACCGATGTAGACGATATTCTCGTGCCCCTGCGCGCAGAGGTGCTCAACGATCAGGCGCATTCCTTCGACATCATCGCTGCGAAGGTTGATTTCTCGGGACGAGGAGTTTGAAGGAATGGTGAGAACCTTCACGATGGGAATCTCCGGTGGGACAGAAAGAAGGGGACGTTCGTCAGGGAGGTCGCCGACGACCAGAATACTTTTGGGCCGCAGGTCGAGGAGTGCTTGCACCGTCGACGCCTCGACGACCAGTTGGCCGCCGACCTCCGAAATCATGGCGGCCGTCATGAACGTTTCGTGCCCCCGGTCAAGCAGCGCGATTCGAACGATGTCCGCAATCTCCGTGTAGACCTGATTGTGGAGGTCGACGACCAGGATGCCCACAAAGTTGCTTGCCCCGCTCGCCAGCGACCGTGCCCAAAAGTTTGGAGTGAAGCCGAGCTTCTCTGCTGCTGCCATGACGGCCGCTCGACGCTCAGCACTCACCTTCTCCTCGCCGGAGAACACGAGCGAGACCAGGGACTTTGAGACCCCGGCTTCGAGGGCAACGTCTCTGATGGTGGGACGTTTCTTTGTTTGCATCCTAGAAACCAGCCTCAGCTGAGTTTGGCGAGCGCCGCTTTAAGAAAGTCCACGGAGGCCTGGGCATCAACGATGGGGCCTTCCGAAGGGGCTGGATCTTCGGTCACAACGTTGTCCTGTTCGAGCACGTACCAACCGGTGTAGCCGGCGGCGGTGAGAGCAGCAAGGATCGCCGTCATATCAACATCACCCTGGCCAACGGGGGTGTAAAGGCCTTGGACGACACCCTGGTAGTAGTCGATTTCGCCAGCTATCACACGCTGAGCAACCGCGAGACGAACATCTTTGAGGTGCACGTGCCCGATTCGATCCGCGTGTTCCTGGGCGAACGTCACGGGTTCGGTCCCACCAATCATCATATGTCCGGTGTCAAAGCAAAAACCGATGCCGGAGCCGTCAATGACCCGCTGGATGTCAACGGGGCCTTCGACAACAGTTCCCACGTGAGGGTGGATAACGGCGCGAACCCCGTATTCGGCAGCAACCTTTTCTAGACGGTCGAGATTCTTGAGAAGGAGTGACCACTCGGCTTCGGTCAGTTCGGTGCGACTGTTGTAATCGTCGTCGCCTGTGGTTGCGGCGAGCACGATAACTTCTGCCCCGGCGGCCTTGAATGCGTCGAGTTCAGCGCGAATCTCGGGCTCGGGGTCATGATCGGCCTTAAAGAGAACCACGGGCACAAAGCCTCCGACGGCCTTGAGGTTGTGCTTTTTAAGCACCTCGCTGCGCAAGGCAGGCTCTTCGGGAAGAAAACCGAGGGGCCCAAACTCGCAGGCGCTCAGACCGACCTGCGTCATCTCGGCGAGAACGCGGTCTTGCTGCATTTGGTGGCCCCAACCGGGCACTTCACAGACTCCCCAGGAAATGGGGGCTCCAGCGATTTTTGTTTCTGACATCAGCGTCCTTCTTATCGTGTAGGAGTTCTAGGGCAGCCCCGTGAAAAGTGGACCGTTCCAAAATACTATGGAAGCGTCCCTCTTTTGTCTAATACTGTTGGTTCTTGAAACAGGTCACCACGTTCGAATGTCGTCGCTGACGATAAACGATTTCGGTTTGATAACTTTTACCCTTTTCCGCATTTGCAATGTAAGCATGTTATGACATACTTCAAATGTTGTGACGAGGATTCATTTCGGCATAATCACCAATTACTCAAAGATGAGAGGCAAGTCAATGACATTTAAGATCAAGATGGCATCCGCTGTGGCAGTTGCTGCAGTTGTCGCCCTGACACTCGCAGGCTGTTCGACTGGGGCGTCCACTTCCGCTTCCTCCGAAGATGCAGCACCAGCAGCTGCTGGCAACAAAATCTGCGTCTACACGCACGGCGATGGCGGCACCTTCTGGTCCGTCTTCCAAAAGGGTGCTGAAGCAGCAGCCGCAGAGCTCAACGTCACCCTCGACTACCAGGGCTCGACCAACGACTCTGCCAAGCAGGCTCAGACCATCACAGCCGGTATCGCAGCAGGTTGCCAAGGAATCGCAGCATCGGCTCCCGACCCCGCAGCTATCAAGGATGCAATGCTTGCAGCCGCCGCTGCAGGAATCCCTACCGTCACGGCAAACTCCGGCTCTTCCGTTTTTGCTGAGCTTGGTGCTTTCACGCACATCGGCCAGGACGAAATCGTTGCTGGACGCGAAGCTGGCAAGAAGTTCAACGAAATGGGCTTGAAGAACATTCTCTGCCCCATCCAGGAAGCCGCTAACTCGGGCCTCACGGATCGTTGTAAGGGTGCCACAGAAACCTTCGACGGTACTGTGACCGAGTTCAACATTGATGGCGCTCTTGCAGACCTCACCGGTGCCCAAGCAAAGATTGCGGCAGCACTGACCGCTGACCCCACAATTGATGGAATCTTTGCTTTGAACGCTGACGTTGCAACGGGTGCAGCGCTTCCTGCTGCTACTGCTTCGGGTCGTGACATCAAGATCGGCACGATTGACATGTCGGCCGACGCACTGGACGCCATCAAGGCAGGAACCATCGCTTTCGCCGTGGACCAGCAGCAGTACGCTCAGGGATACATGGCCGTCGTTCTCTTGAACTTGGCCATCAACAACGGTAACGAGCTTGGTGGCGGAGTGCCCATTTACTCTGGCCCCGGCTTCGTAACCGCTGACAACGTTGACGCTGTAATGGCGCTCGTTGCCGCTGGTACTCGCTAGCATCTAGCAATAAAGGACTGGCCGGTGAGCTGTGGCTTACCGGCCAGTCCTTAACAATTACTCCGTAACCCGCACGACTGAACAAAGGATCTGCCAAAGATGACAGACACAACCAAAGTCACAGACGAGAGAATTGCCAAAGTCTCGTTTTTGACAAACATCATGAGACGTCCTGAGTTTGGCGCCCTACTCGGAGCGGTTGTCATTTACGTGATGTTTACCGTCGTCGATACCACCGGTCAATTCACATCTTTGCAAGGCACTGCAGGCTGGACCGACTTCGCCGCCCCTATTGGCATCATCGCCGTCTTCGTGGCACTCCTCATGATTGCCGGAGAGTTTGATCTTTCCACCGGGGTCATGGTCGGAACGTCAGGGCTCTGCCTCGGAATCCTTGTTTCACAATTTGGCTGGGCTGTCTGGCCGGCCATCATCTTTACAATTTTTTTTGCTGCCGCCATCGGACTCATGAATGGCTTTCTCGTCATCAAGACGGGGTTGCCTTCGTTTATCGTTACCCTCGCCACCTTCTTTGTTCTTAAGGGCGCCAACTTGGCTGTCACGAAGGGGTTCACCGGTTCCGTTCGCGTCTCCAACATTGACGAGGGTGCAGGCTTCGAAGATGCTCGCAAAATCTTTGCGACAACATTCGACCTCGGCGGTGCCTCATTTCAGATCACCGTTGTCTGGTGGATCATTGTCACTATTTTGGCTACGTGGCTTCTCACCAAGACCACCTTTGGAAACTGGATCTTCGCGTCGGGCGGTGACGCAAATGCTGCGCGCAACGCGGGTGTTCCAGTAAACCGCACCAAGATCACCTTGTTCGTGATGACGTCCGTCGCAGCTTCACTGGTCGGCATCATGCTTGCCCTTCGCCTTAACGGTATGCAGGCAGGCCAGGGCGTTGGTCAAGAGTTCTACTACATCATCGCTGCCGCGGTGGGTGGAACCCTCCTCACGGGTGGTTCTGGTTCTGCGATTGGCGCGTCTATCGGTGCCGCGATCATGGGACTTGCCGCGATTGGTATTCCTTTCGCCCTCTGGGACCAAGACTGGGTCTCCACCTTCCTCGGTGTTATTCTCTTCTCCGCGGTCCTCGTAAACTCATTTATCTCTAGAAAAGCGAAGGGTGCACGCAAATGACGACGCCAGCTCTTGAAC
>JBLHYZ010000103.1:0-4530 GCA_047631115.1 Alpinimonas sp.
GGCCTTCAGGAGCCGTTGTTGTTTTTAAACGCGCACATCTGACAGAGCGCGCAGGATTTCTTCGACCTGAATCTTGGCATCGCCGAACAGCATGCGGGCGTTGTCTCTGAAGAACAGGGGGTTGGCAACGCCAGCGTATCCGGCAGCCATGCTGCGCTTGAAGACGATCACTTCGTCTGCTTCCCAAACTTTGAGCACGGGCATGCCGGCAATGGGGCTCGAGGGGTCAAGAGCGGCAGAAGGGTTGACAGTGTCGTTGGCCCCGATCACCAGGACCACGCTGGTTCCCGGCAAATCGTCGTTGATCTCATCCATCTCCAGCACGATGTCGTAAGGCACCTTCGCTTCGGCGAGAAGAACGTTCATGTGGCCGGGAAGCCGCCCAGCGACTGGGTGGATACCGAACCTCACGTTCACGCCGCGATCGCGCAGGGCGCGCGCCAGTTCGGCGACGGGGTACTGAGCTTGCGCGACGGCCATACCAAATCCCGGGGTGATAACGACGGATGTGGCCTCGGCCAGCAGTTGCGCTGTCTCTTCCGCGGTGATTTCGTGGTGCTCTCCCGTCTCTTCGTCCCCTTGAGTGGGAGCGGCAATACCGAACCCACCGGCAATGACAGAAATGAACGATCGATTCATGGCCTTGCACATGATGTAGCTGAGGTACGCACCCGAGGACCCAACCAGCGCTCCGACAATGATGAGGAGGTCATTGTTCAGTAGGAACCCGGCCGCCGCGGCCGCCCACCCGGAGTAGCTGTTCAACATTGAGACGACCACGGGCATGTCGCCGCCGCCGATGGACGCCACCAAATGCAGGCCGAGCAGAAGCGCGAGCACGGTGACGGCGATGAGCAGCCACAGGTCAGGTGTGATAACGAACCACGCCGTGAAGAAGACGAACAAACCGAGTGCGCCCAGGTTCAACACATTGCGGCCGGGCAGCACGAGCGGTGCCGACTTGATGCGGGCCGAGAGTTTCAGGTACGCCACGATTGAGCCGGTAAAGGTGACCCCTCCAATGAATATGCCGACGAAGATTTCACCCCGGTGGATTCCAACGAGTTCGGGTGCAATGGTGGCGTGATCGAGGTAGCCGTTCCACCCGATGAACACGGCAGCAAGACCGACAAAGGAGTGCAGGAGGGCGATGAACTGCGGCATTCCGGTCATCTGAACCTTGGCGGAGCGCCACAGTCCGATCACCGCGCCGACGACAAGGGCGGCAATCAACAGGATGATGGACAACGAGCCGGCGTTTTGCGCGACGAGCGCGATTGTGGCGACGAGCGCGATGACCATGCCCGTGATTCCGTAGACCAGCCCATTGCGGGCGGTTTCGTGCCGGGAAAGCCCCGCAAGGCTGAGAATGAACATCAGGGCGGCGACGAGATAGGCCGCTCCACTAATGGCGAGGGTGAGAGTGTCAGCAGTCATGGTTCGGCCTTAATCTTTCGAGAACATGCGCAGCATGCGGCGGGAGACGGCAAAACCGCCGAAGATGTTGATGCTCGCCAGAAGCACAGCGATGCTGGCAAGAATGCGCGTTGCGGGATCATCGATGGTGAGCTGCAGCATCGCTCCCACCACAACGATTCCCGAGATGGCGTTCGTCACCGACATGAGGGGCGTGTGAAGGGCGTGGTGCACCTTGCCAATCACATAGAACCCAATCACGATTGCCAGCACAAGAACAGTGATGTGCTGGGGCAGAGGTGCCGGCGCAATCGCGATGATTGAAAAGAGCACAGCAATACCGACTCCCGTGAGCACGGCTTTGCGAACCGCAGACATCACTTTCTTTGCCGCCATTTCAATCGGGGCAGAGGGACCGGCGGCAGGAGCTGCAGACACGGCGACGACGGGTGGCGGCCATAGCGTTTCACCGTTTTGCACCACCGTGATTGCCCGCTGCACCACATCGTTATGGTCGAGCACGAGCCGACCATCTTTGCCCGGGGTGAGGAGCTTCATGAGGTTGACTAAGTTCTGGCCATACATTTGGGACGCCTGCGCCGGCAAGCGACGAGTGAGATCGGTATACCCAATGATCGTCACGCCGTTCGGGGTCACGATTTCTTTGCCGGCAACGGTGCCCTCGACGTTTCCACCGTTTGCCGCGGCGAGGTCAACGATGACGCTTCCCGACTTCATGGAGGCCACATCTGCGGCCGTCAACAAGATGGGCGCCTTGCGGCCCGGAATGTTCGCCGTCGTGATGATGATGTCCACCTCACGGGCCTGCTCTGAGTAAATTTCCGCTGCGCGTGCGTTGTAGGCGTCACTGGTCACTTTGGCGTACCCATCAGTCGACGCCTCAGCCTGTTCCGCAACAACGACCGGCAGGTATGTGCCGCCGATGGAAGAAACTTGTTCGGCAACTTCAGGCCGCGGGTCTGTCGCCCGAACGATCGCCCCCATGCTCGAAGCGGCACCAATTGCAGCCAATCCCGCAACACCAGTACCGGCTACGAGAACCTTTGCTGGCGGCACCTTGCCCGCAGCCGTAACCTGCCCCGTAAAAAAACGGCCAAAGCGGTTTGCCGCCTCAACGACGGCCCGATACCCGGCGATGTTGGCAGAGGAAGAGAGGACGTCCATGGATTGCGCCCGCGAGATCCTCGGCACAGCATCGACGGAAAGCGCCGTGATGGGAAGTGCGGCGAGCGTATCGACGATTGCGGGGTTCAACCCCGGGCTGAGCCACGACACCAGTGTTGCTCCACGCGCAAGGAGCTTGAGTTCCGCTGCTGCCGGTGCCCCGACAGTGAGCACCACATCGGCACTCCAGGTGCCTTTGTGCGTTCCGATTTCGGCGCCCGAAGACACATAGTCCGCGTCGAGATAGCTTGAGGAGCCTCCGGCACCTTTCTCAACGGTGACGGCATACCCAAGCTTGATGAGCTGTGCCACGGTGGTGGGGGTTCCCGCGACGCGCGTCTCTCCCTCAGCCATCTCAGCAACGATTCCGATGCGAAGACAGGATTCTTTGGAATGCCCTTTGGAGGTTTTTTCGGGTGCGGCGAGATCAGTCGATGACATCGTCAACTTTCAGTTCAAAAAAGACAGGGACAGATGATTGTCAACACGTCGGTGCGTAATTATGGATGGGACTTCGTGAGCCTGGTCGTAAAGGCTCCAAGCTAAAAACCTCGATTTAAGCCTAGATTAGGAAAACTTTATACCTTTTATAAAAGCTAAATCTCGAACCGATGAGGCGCGAAGCGGGCACTTTCACTCCCGCATGGCTGCTACAACACGGGGGTATCTCGTTGAGCAGCTTGGCAACTCGATTGACAATTGCGATGGATCCCTTTTCCGGGCAAGAGGGACGAGGGGCCCAAAGAAAAGGATGTCGCGACGAGCCTATATTTCTACGGCCTAGGCCCGCGTTTTTGAGGTGGCTGGGCCTAAACCCGTTATCCGCGCGACTTCCCGATGAGCGGTGGCATCAGGTGCGTTCGCGAATCGGGCTAGTTCAGAAATCGTAAATTTCCGGCCCGAATTTTACAAGAGTTTCGCCAGAATTTCACCGTGGGGCGCAATAACGAAACAGTTGCGCAAGCAGTGGCGCCTGAGGGATCACAGACGCGAAAGTACCAAAGTATGAGCCCTCATTTACGAGGGCTCATACTCCTGCGATGTCCTGGGACACAACATACGTGCGCGAGGGGGGACTTGAACCCCCACGCCCTTGCGGGCACCGGCACCTGAAGCCGGCGCGTCTGCCATTTCGCCACTCGCGCGTAACTGACCAAATCTATCACGCCAGACGATGCCCGCGCTATTTGAGGCGGGGGAGAGGCCCCATCACAGGCACGGAATCCTTGTTGGCGTCTCGCATCACCGCGGTGAGGGCGAGGAGGCGTTGCATGACGCGGATCGTGACGGCGGCGATGGTGCGCCCGCCGTGGGCTTCGAGGTCGAGTTAGCGTGAGGGTTTGAAGAATTCGGTTCCGGGCCGGAGTTGAGAACGTGGTAGTGACTCCTGCCAAAGACGCGATACTCATATCGAGATTTGGGAGCAACGAGAGAGAGCCCCCGCTGAAGCGGGAGCTCTCGTGGGGTTTGGCGCCGGCTTGAGTGCGGGGAGCCTCCTCAGTTCAGCTGAACTGGTTCATCGTGTTGTGCTGACCGCCGGCTTTGAGGGCGGCGTCGCCGGCGAAGTACTCCTTGTGGTTGTCACCGATGTCGCTTCCCGACATGTTCTGGTGCCTTACCGTCGCGATTCCTTCGCGGATCTCTCGGCGCTGTACGCCCTTCACGTACGCGAGCATGCCGTCGTCACCGAAGTAGCCCTTGGCGAGGTCGTCAGTCGACAACGCTGCCGTGTGGTATGTCGGCAGGGTAATCAGGTGGTGGAAGATGCCTGCCCGAGCGGAACTATCACTCTGGAACGTGCGAATCATCTCGTCGGCCAGCTGTGCCAGCTCGGTGCTGTCGTAGTCGACACCCATCAGTTCGGCGCGGTCGTACGCCGTGACATCCGCTCCCTGCGTAACGAGCGCGTCGTACGCCTGCTGGCGGAAG
>JBLHYZ010000104.1:0-4479 GCA_047631115.1 Alpinimonas sp.
CCCCTTTCCTTTCGAAGGGGAAGAAGACGCCGACCTCATTAATGCCGGCAAACAAACCGTCACCCTGATGCCCGGGGGGAGCTACTTTGACTCCGCAACATCGTTCGCCATGATTCGCGGCGGCCACGTGGCACTTGCTGTTTTGGGCGCCATGCAAGTCTCCGCTTTAGGCGATCTCGCAAACTGGACAATCCCCGGCAAGTTGGTCAAGGGGATGGGTGGTGCCATGGACTTGGTGGCTGGAACCCCCCGCGTCATCGTGCTCACCGAGCACGTCGCGAAAGACGAGAGTCACAAGATCTTGGCGGAATGTGACCTACCGTTGACCGGTGCTCGCTGCGTGGATCGCATTATCAGCGACCTCGCTGTCTTTGACGTCAGCGCCAATGGCCTCGTCTTGCGTGCCCTCGCTCCCGGGGTTACCGTGGCAGAGATCGAGGTAAAAACCGGAGCACCCTTCTCCCTCGACCTAGATTCGAGCATCGTCGCAGACGCGGCTCACGACACCGCAGGAGCATCTTCATGAACGCAACAGCGTCATCCACTGTGATTGTGGGCTACGCCCGCACACCGTTCGTTAAATTTAATGGAGCTTTTGCAGACGTTCCGGCAACGGCCCTCGGCGCTCACGCTATAACGGGTGCGCTGTTGCGCGCCGGATTGACCGCTGTAGACGTTGATTATGTTTATGCCGGGCAGGTTTTGCAGGGCGGAGTTGGACAAAACCCTGCTCGTCAATCTGCGGTCGGTGCCGGAATTGCTCTCAGCACTCCCGCTATGACGCTGAACGTTGTGTGCCTATCGGGTATCGAAGCCATTGTTGCCGGCGTGCGCCTCATTGAGGCGGGGGAGGCAGACATCGTCGTAGCTGTTGGCCAAGAATCCATGTCGCTGGCCCCGCACGTGTGGTCCGGTTCGCGTGTGGGTAAAAAGTACGGTGCCATCGAGTTTCTCGACACGGTAGAGCATGACGGCTTGACCGACGCGTTCGAGAAGCGCTCCATGGGCGCTTCCACCGAGGACTACATTGCGCCTTTAGGAATTAGCCGAGCTGATCAAGACGCAGTGGCGGCCGCGTCGCATGCTCGTCTCGCGGTATCGCAGGCATTTCTGGAGGCAGAAATTGAGCCGTACGTTGTGACGACCCGTTCTGGATCGGTATCCATCTCGATAGATGACGGCGTGCGCCCAGACACCACGGTGGAATCACTCGGCAGACTGCGTGCCGCCTTTAGCCCCGACGGAACGATCACCGCTGGAAATGCGTCGCAGATTACCGACGGTGCTGCTGCGGTTGTGCTGATGAGTGAGACCGCTGCTGCGGCGCGGGGCATTTCGGGAATCGCGCGCGTTCTCTCTCACGCCTTTGTTGCAGGCCCTGATTACTCGCTGCACTCCCAGCCGGCCAACGCTATCAACGCTGCTTTGAGGGAGACGTCCAGCACGCCTTCTGACCTTGTCGCTGTAGAGATTAACGAGGCATTTGCGGCGGTTTCCGTTCAGTCGACCCGGGTCTTGGGCATCGACTCCGCCATTGTCAACGCCCACGGTGGAGCCATTGCGATGGGACACCCAATTGGGGCTTCCGGAGCTCGCATCGTGGGGCACCTCGCGCGTCGCCTTGCCGCGGCCGGCTCAGGATCGGTCGGAGCTGCCGGGATTTGCGGCGGCGGGGGACAGGGGTCCGGCATCGTTTTGCAGGCCATCTAAGGCCTGGGCAGGGTTTCTCAGAGCTGCGGGAGTACTGCGTGCACAGTAGTTCGTCTCAGTAATCTGTGAAGTATGGGTGGGAACACCTAAGACATCGAGAAATGTAAGCCGTCAGTCCCCATTCCGTCACCGTGGGCACCTTTTTGTCCTGGCCGCTGTGGAGATACGCAGGCGCGTTCTCGAGACGATTATCCTGATCATTTCGTGTGAATGTTACGTTGGGGAAGTCGGTCTTGAGCTCGTTCAGGGCAGCATTTTCTCGTGCCTAGAGGACTGAGACGCCTCGCTTGTCGCGGGCGGCTAAAAGATATTTCTTCTCTTCTTGTTGGCCAGAGACCCAAACATTGGGTCTCATAAAAGCGCCAAAAGGCACGGTGTGCTTCTCGCCGTCAAACTGCAGGTAGTTGCCCTCGTGCTTCTCGCCCTCCTTGTGGAGGCCCTCGCCGCCGGCTGTCTAACGAAGAAGGCAGGCCGCAGCGAGATTGGATGCCCCCGGGGACAGCAACTCGAGTGGTCATGTCGGTGAAGAACATGGCGCTTCACATTTTTGTTGTGGTGCGAATATGCACTGAATTAGGTCACTGCGCCAACGAGCCGCATTGCTTTATTCCATCAATCATGAGATGCTCTCACAAAGAGCCTAGTTCCGCTGAATGGAACGGGGGCTTTCACCCTACTTTTCGAAAGGTCTACCTGCCCACATGAGCCCCGCTCGAACCACCTCTGGCGCCCCCATCTCGTCCATTGGCCGCGGCATTGCTGTCTTAGCGTGTTTCAGTGTCCGTTTCCGATCGCTCACTCTTTCTGAGCTCTCGGCAAAGTCAAAACTTCCCATGTCGAGCACGCACCGCGTCGTTGCAGAACTCGTTACCGGCGGATTTCTAGTGCGTGGTAATGACAAGAGATATCGCATCGGAACTCGCCTATGGTCAATTGCACAATTGGCCCCCGTGAGTGAGCAGCTTCGCGAACGCGCCCTCCCCACCCTGGCCCGGCTATATGAGGAAACCGGAGAGAACATTACGCTTGCCGTTCTTGACCGCGGGCAGGCTCTTTACGTCGACCGTCTGGTCGGCGAGCGCACTATTCCCAGCGTCGCTCGGGCGGGTGGCCACCTTCCGCTTCACACGACGGGTGTGGGCAAAGTCCTCTTGGCCTACCAGACAAAAGAGAATATTGAGAAGTATCTTTCTCGCCCACTCCAGCGGCCCACTCCCTATTCCATTGCGGACCCCGTTCGTCTCCTCGCAGAGCTCACCGAGGTGCGTGCCCAGGGTTACTCGGTGACTCGCCAAGAGATGACGGCCGGGAGCGGCTCCGTTGCCGTACCTATCATGCGCGGTGGACGCGCAATAGCGGCCGTTGGCGTCGTTTCCCATCTGGCCAAGTTGGATGTCAATCGTCTGGTGGCTACCTTGAGCGCGGCGGCCAACACAATCGCGCACGAGCTTGAGGAAGAGCACTAAAAAAATAAACATCTCCTTTCTTCCTCCACGAAAGGCTTTGCCATGACAGTTCCCACCCTCGCAGAAACGATAAAACCACAGGTTCCGGTTCTTGCCGGGCGAGGCGATGTCGTCATCCTGGGCCCTTCTTTGGGGGCGGATGCTCGTCTCTGGGATCTCGCGCTACCCGTGATCGAGGCTCGCCACTCTGTTGTGCGTTGGGATCTTCCGGGGCACGGGGATTCCCTTCCCACGCAGGAGAGCTTCACCCTGGCGGAGTTGGCTGTTGGTGTGATCGCGCTTGCTGATTCCCACGGCGTCGATCGCTTCGATTATGCCGGAGTGTCAGTGAGTGGCGCTGTCGGGCTCGAGCTTGCTCGGCTGTACCCTGACCGGGTAAAAAGTGCCGCTGTCGTGTGTTCAGCAGCCAAAATCGGGGAAGCCTCGGCCTGGGCGGAGCGGGCGGCACTCATTCGTGCCCAGGGCACGGAGGTTCTTCTTGCGGTAACTCCTGCTCGTTGGTTTGCCGAGGATTTTCCGGCAAAGCATCCCGAGATAGTTGCCCGCTTGCTCGCCATGATTGCAGCAGTCGATGATGAGTCGTACGCGAGGACCTGCGAAGCCCTGGGCGCTTTTGATGGGCGACAAACTCTCGCCGCCATCACGGTGCCCGTTCTTGTGATTTCGGGGCAGCTGGATCCCGGCACTCCACCCGAGGCCGGTGCGCTCATTGCCGAGACCGTGCCCGGCGCTCGCCAGGTCGTTATTGCCGGTGTCTCCCATCAAGCCGTCGTCGAGAAGCCCACTGTGGTCGGTCGGATTCTCGTGGACTTCTTCGCAGAGAACCGATAAAGCTACAGACCGATAAAGCCACATAACCGAGGTCAACCCTTAGCTCTGCGCCCCAATTCCTGTGTCAGACCTCGTTGGCGGTCTCGAAGGATGAGATCACGGGAGGGCTCGCGAGAAGCGAACCAAGGTCAGTCGCCCCCGCTCCGGCCCGCCATTCGCGGTAAGCGGCATCGGCTTCAGTCGACGCCCAGCGCTCAAGCAAAATTACGTGAGCTGGGTCCGTGGTATCGACGAGGACCTCCACGCCTAAGCATCCAACGAAGGCTCGGGTCCCCGAGAGGATCTGACTCAACGTGGCGATTGCTCCGACGACGGCTTCCGGCTTGAGGCGCAGGTCGAGAATGACAGTGAGGATGATGAGTTCTCCAGATTATTTTTTGGGGAAGCGGGGTGATGCAACATTTAGAAGCTGAGGATCTGGTAGCCCGCGACGACGAGATTGCGGATGCTGGCTTCGCCATCGTAGTCCGTG
>JBLHYZ010000105.1:0-4468 GCA_047631115.1 Alpinimonas sp.
CTCAAGTCGCTAATATTCAAGGCTTGATTGTGACCCTAGAGGCGGAGACGAAAGCCGCACAGGCCCTCTCTGAGCAACGTGGCGGCGAATTTCTCGATGCCCAGGCGAAGTTTGATCAGGCCGATCAGCGCTCGACGCAACTAGACACCCAGGCTACGGACAGCCAAGCCAAGGCCGATGAGGCAACAACGCAAGCCGGTCGCCTGGCCGCACAGCTCTACCACTCGGGCGGGGGCGATCTGAGCATTAGCCTGCTGCTGGAGAAATCATCCGCGGGAGCTGATGAGCTCTTGTCGAAGTTGGGCAGCATGTCCAAGCTCGTTGAGCGTTCGAGCGAGATTTACGCCACAGCCCTCGCGGCCAAGAATGAAGCGAAGTCGCTCTCAGATCAAGCGGAAATTGCCAAAACCGAGCGTGAGAAACTTCGAGTGGAGTCGGAGGCTGCCCTGCAAGCAGCTGTCGAGGCGAGCAAGGCTGCGGATGCCAAACTTGCCGAAAGCCAATCTCAATCTTTGATTCTCACGGCTCAACTTGCGGCGCTTCAAGACACAACAGCCACGACGGTTTCTGGCTACGAGGCTGGGGTGGCGGAGCGCGCCCGGCTCGAGTTGATCGCGCGCCAGGAGGCTGCGGCTGCGGCTGCTGCTGAGGCAGCCACGCGCGGGGTTTCGATTTCAGACGCTGGGTGGACCAACCCGATTCCCAACGCGTATGTCAGCGATACATACGGTCCCCGCACGAACTTCTATATTCCTGGTGTCGGTTGGACAGGTAGTTTTCACAATGCCACTGACCTCGCAGCGGGGTGTGGCTCACCGGTGTACGCAGCGTCGAGTGGCACCGTTACTTATGCCGGCGGGGCGAGCGGCTACGGCAATCTCTTGGTAATCAATCACGGCGGAGGGGTTTCTTCCGCCTACGGCCACCTTCAATACGGGGGATTCGCCGTAAGCACGGGCGAGTGGGTGACGGTGGGTCAGCTCGTTGCCCGCGTCGGTGCCACGGGGCTAGCAACCGGTTGCCACACGCACTTTGAGATTCGCATCGGCGGGGGAACAACCGATCCGCAGCCGTTCATGTCCGACCGTGGGGTCCGGTTGGGGTAATTTTGAGCGCCAAATAACAATTGCCCCAACTCAGTCGAGTCGGGGCAATTGTTACAAGCAGGCTGGCCAAAAAAATAACGCCAGCGAGGTTCTAGTGTTCTGAGTGGCCCTCTGCCTTGAGGCGCGCGAATCCATCGATGATGATCTGTTCGGCCTCGGTGGCGTCACCCCAACCTTCGATGTTGACAAATTTCTCGGGCTCGAGGTCCTTGTAGCGAGCGAAGAAGTGCTCGATTTCCTTGCGCGTTTGCTCGGGAACATCTGTGATGTCCTGAATGTGAGCCCAGCGAGGATCCTTATGAGGCACTACGACGATCTTGGCATCGGAGCCAGCTTCGTCGCTCATGTTGAGAACGCCCACGGGGCGAACCTTCACGCCAACGCCGGGAAAGACGGGGTATTCGAGAAGAACCAGGGCGTCTACGGGGTCGCCGTCAAGGCCCAGAGTGTCCTCGAAGTACCCATAATCGGTGGGGTAAGCGAACGACGTGAAGAGCACGCGGTCCAAATAAACGCGACCGGTGAGGTGGTCAACTTCGTACTTGTTGCGGCTTCCTTTAGGGATTTCAACAACGACGTCATATGCGGCCACGAAAAGACTCCTTCAAACTGTTAGGCGGGGTACTGGCATAACGTTACTGGATGAGTTCAAATCGACCCCGCCTCACTCCTGCCATGGCTGACGTTCGACGGGCCGTGCGCGACATGCTCAATGACATTTTTTCGGATGCCCAGGAGGCGGCCCAAACCCCGGATGTCACGGTGCCTTCCGTGGCCCCCGACGCACCGTTGGTGCTCGTCGCCCTGAGTGGCGGCCCCGATTCTTTGGCCCTTGCGGCCGCCACTGCGTTTGAAGCCCCCCGTGTCGGGGTGCGGGCGGGCGCGATCGTCATTGACCACAATTTGCAGGTGGGGTCCGCGGGTGTCGCCGAGACGGCGGCCGAGCAGGCCAGGCAACTTGGCCTCGCACCCGTCCTTATCCGACAGGTGGAAATTGTGGCAGCATCGGGTCCCGAAGCCGATGCGCGGTCGGCCCGCTACCAGGCGCTGGCCGACGTCCGAGAGGAATCAGGGGCAGCCGCGATCCTCTTAGGACACACCCTCGACGATCAGGCGGAGACGGTTTTGCTCGGCCTCACCCGTGGCGCCGGGCCTACGAGCCTTGGTGGAATGCAGCGCATCACAGGCTTTTATCTCCGGCCGCTGCTGGGCATTCTGCGCGTGACAACAGAGTCCGCCTGTGCCGACCAAGGCCTGGAGCCATGGAGCGATCCGCATAACGTTGACGCGACCTTTACTCGGGTTCGCATTCGCCGTGACGTCATGCCGATTCTTGAAAAAGAATTGGGCCCCGGCATCGCACAAGCGTTGGCGCGCACGGCCGAGCACCTCCGCGAAGATGCCGCCACATTAGATTCGCTAGCGAACGACATGGTGCAGGGGCTGATCATGCCGGGCAAAGGTCCCGAGGTGGCTCTCGATGCCAACGCATTGGCTGACGCGCCGCGGGCAATCTACACGCGGGTCATACGCATCGTGGCCCTCGCCGCTTTTGGAGTGAGTCTCACCAGCGCGCACACCTCAGCGATTGCTCTGCTGGTTACCAACTGGCATGGTCAGGGGCCAGCCCATGTTCCGGGCATTAGAGTTGAGAGACAGGGTTTCCGCCTTGTATTTGTGCCAACGGAAAGCGAATAAGGCCCCCATGGAACTCAGCGACGTACAAGCGGACATCACAAAAGTTCTCTATACCGAGCAAGAGTTGCAGGATCGCTTGGCGGTGCTCGCCCGCGAGATTGAGGTCGACTACGAGGGCAAAGACGTTCTTTTGATCGCGGTTCTCAAGGGCGCCGTCATGGTCCTCGGCGATTTGGCCCGAGAACTCAATTTCCACGCCCACCTAGACTTCATGGCCGTGAGCTCCTACGGAGCCAGCACGCAGTCCTCCGGTGTCGTGCGCATTGTGAAAGACCTCGATGCCGACATCGCGGGTCGCCATGTTCTCATTGTGGAAGACATTATTGACTCCGGCCTCACATTGAACTGGCTTATCGGCAATCTCCAATCGCGGGGTCCCGCATCCATCGAAGTGTGCGCCATGCTGCGCAAGCCGGAGGCTGTGAAAGAACCCGTTGACGTCAAATACCTTGGTTTTGACATCCCGAATGAGTTCGTGGTGGGCTACGGCCTCGACTACGCCGAAAACTACCGAAATATTCGCGGCGTAGCCATTTTGGCTCCCCACGTCTATGGCGGCGAAGACCCGCACGCATAAGCAATTCCGCCCTCGGCAAACACCCAGTTATTTGCTCGTCTCGCACCGATAGATTTAGGTCACCATGAATTTCAAGAAACTTTTGCGCGGACCGCTGGTGTACATCATCCTGGCCGTTGTCGCCGTGTGGATCGGTTCCAGCCTCATCACCATGTCGGGTTACCAGCAGGTATCCACAGATGACGGCCTCAAGTTCTTGAACGACGGTCGGGCCTCTTCCGCCACAATCATTGACACGGATCAACGCGTTGACCTCACACTTGCTCAGGCCGATGCGCGCTATGGCACGCAAGTGCAGTTCTTCTACGTCGCCCCCCGCGGCCTGCAGGTCGTTGACGCGGTAAGCGCCGCCAGCCTTGCCGATGGCTTCAACGACGAGGTCCCCAAAGATAACTGGCTCCTGTCAACGCTCGGCTTTTTTCTTCCCATCCTCCTGATTGGCGCCTTTTTCTGGTGGATGCTGTCATCCATGCAGGGCGGCGGCAAGGGCGTCATGCAGTTCGGCAAATCCAAGGCCAAACTCGTCACAAAAGAGACCCCCACCGTTCTCTTCACGGACGTGGCGGGTGCCGATGAAGCTGTCGAAGAGCTCAAAGAAATCAAAGATTTCCTCACGGAGCCCGCACGCTTCCAAGCCGTCGGCGCTCGCATCCCCAAGGGCGTGCTTTTGTACGGCCCTCCCGGAACCGGAAAGACCCTTCTGGCTCGTGCTGTAGCCGGAGAAGCCGGCGTTCCCTTCTATGCCATCTCCGGCTCAGACTTCGTTGAAATGTTCGTCGGTGTCGGAGCCTCTCGTGTTCGTGACCTCTTCGAGCAGGCCAAGCAAAACGCTCCGGCCATCATCTTCATCGACGAGATCGATGCCGTCGGTCGTCACCGTGGTGCGGGCATGGGCGGAGGCCACGACGAACGTGAGCAGACCCTCAACCAGATGCTGGTTGAAATG
This sequence comes from Alpinimonas sp., assembly GCA_047631115.1. Taxonomy (GTDB): domain Bacteria; phylum Actinomycetota; class Actinomycetes; order Actinomycetales; family Microbacteriaceae; genus Alpinimonas. The sequence continues at coordinate 4,328 of JBLHYZ010000105.1, forward strand.
GACGGCTTCGATGTCAAGGCCAATGTCATCATGATTGCGGCAACCAACCGCCCCGATATCCTCGACCCCGCGCTGCTCCGCCCCGGCCGCTTTGACCGTCAAATCGGTGTGGATGCTCCCGACCTCGAAGGCCGTCGCAAG
>JBLHYZ010000106.1:0-4458 GCA_047631115.1 Alpinimonas sp.
TCCGTCGGAGCGATCACATCAACCGAACGGTCACTGTCGGGCATGATGAAACCTCGTTCTCTTGGTGTTTCCGTACAGAAGAACTCTACGCGAGCACGAAATCAACGTTTGAGCAGCCGGGAGATGACCGTGCGAACGATGCAATGTGGGGCATCGTTCCAGCCTGTGGCGAACAAGCCGCCCCCGCGGTCTTCGCCCGGGATAGGCTCAAAGCCGGAGAAGAATCGATGACGGACAGTTCCATACAGGGCGGCCAACAAGCCGACAAGCAGGCCGACAAGCCAAACCTCGGCCAGGCGCCGCGCGCTGAACGCCCCAGCATTTTTCGCGCGCTCATGCGCATTTATCCCTTCGTTCAGGGGGCTGTACCCCGGCTCGCCCTGGGTGGCGTTGCGGCGTTGTGCGCTGCGGTCGTTGCCCTCAGCATCCCGCTGGCTTTGGGCTGGATGGTGGATGGGCCCCTGGCCTCCGGCGACACATCGCAAATCTTGCCCACGGCTGCCGTTATTTTGGGGTTGGGCGTTGCCGAAGCCATCTTTGTCTTCCTCCGCCGCGCCCTCGTGCTGGGCCCCGGCACCCTCGTGGACGGCAAGATGCGCAACGCCATCTATGTGCACCTCCAGAAACTTCCCGTCGCTTTTCATGACAAGTGGCAAAGCGGCCAGCTGCTTTCCCGCGCCATGGGCGACGTCAGCACTGTGCGTCGCTGGCTCTCGTTCGGCATCGTCATGCTGGCGGTCAATGGCATCACGATCCTCATCGGATTCACCATGCTGTTCGTCTTCAACCCGCTGCTTGGCGCCGTCTTCACTCTTTTCTCCCTCCCCCTCTTCTTCTTTAGTGCGCGCTTTCAGCGCAAGCTCGAGAAGCTCTCGCGGCGAGCGCAGGATCAACAGGGTGACCTCGCCACGATTGTCGAGGAGTCGGTGCACGGCATCCGCATTCTCAAAGCTTTCGGCCGCGAAACCCATGCCCTCAAGGGCCTCACCGCCCAAGCGAGCGCTGTTCGCACCACAGAACTTCTCAAGGGTCGCACCATGGCCGGCATGTGGTTTTGGTTGCTATTCATTCCCGACACCGCCTTCGCCGTCTCGCTTGTGTTGGGAATCGCCTTGGCCAGCACCGGCTCCGTCACGGTGGGCACCCTCTTCGCCTTCTTCGCCACCGCCACAATTTTGCGGGGGCCCATTCAATCCATTGGGTTTCTTCTCTCCCTCACAATTGACGCGCGCAACGCGCTCGACCGTTTCTTTGACGTGCTCGACACCCCGGTCAGCATTCTGGATGCCGACAACGCTGCCGACCTCGCTGCCGGCCAGGGCTCGCTCGTTTTTGATGACGTTCACTTTAGATATGAGGATGCCGCCGAGGAGACTCCCGCCATCTTGCGCGGCGTCACCCTCGAAATTCGCCCCGGCGAAACAATGGCGCTCGTGGGGCTCACCGGCTCCGGCAAGACCACACTCACCGCGCTGACAACACGGCTCTTCGATGTGACGAGCGGGCGCATTCTGATTGATGGCACGGATATTCGCGATGTCACCGCAGAAAGCCTGCGCACGCGAGTGGCGATGGCCTTCGAAGACGCGACCCTCTTCTCCTTGCCTGTGCGGGAGAACGTGCTGTTGGGCCGAGCGGATTTGATTACAGGTGAGCCAGACGCCACGGGAACCGCCCCCGAGGTCAGCCACTCAGGCCCCGAAGCAGAAGCCGTTCTGAACCAGGCTCTCGACGTGGCCCAAGCCGGATTTGCGCGAGATTTGCCGCGAGGCCTGGACACCACCATCGGCGAAGAGGGGCTCAGCCTCTCCGGCGGTCAACGCCAGCGCCTCGCCCTCGCCCGCGCCATCGCCGTGGCGCCCAGCATTTTGGTGCTGGATGATCCTCTCTCTGCCCTCGATGTCACAACCGAAGCCATGGTCGAAGAAGCACTGCGACGCGTGCTCGCCACCACCACCGCGCTGATTGTGGCGCACCGTCCCTCCACCGTTGCGCTCGCCGATCGTGTTGCCCTGTTGCACGAGGGTCGCATTGACGACGTGGGAACGCACGCCGAACTCATGAAGCGGTCGGCCACCTACCGCCACGTGATGTCCTCCCTCGATGACGAAGCCCGCGAGAGAACCAATACTGGGTCCATCAAAACTGTTGAACTTGGGCGCGAATACCGCTCCCTCACCCGCGATGAGGAGGAGGGACTATGAGTGTCGCTGGAGTTCAAGGCGAGGAGCGCGCCGACTTTACCAAACGCGAAGCGAAGCGACTTCGCCACCGTTCCCTCAGGCTGCTCGGCTCACTCCTTCTCCCCCTTCGCCGCCGCATTTCATGGACGATGCTCATTGTGGTCATCAGCACCCTGGCTCAGGTTGCCGGACCGACCTTGCTTGCCCTTGGCATCGACCAGGCGCTTCCCGCCGTGATCGACAACGGCGACTGGCAACCCGCCATGCTCATTGTGGGCGCATACATCATCACCGCTCTCACCAGCTCGACGTTGATGTCGAGCTACACACGGTCCACCTCGCTCATCAGCCAGAACATTTTGCTGACGCTGCGTCAACGCATTTTTCGGCACACTCAGAACCTGAGCATGAAGTTTCATGAGAGCTACACCTCCGGTAAGGTCATCGCTCGGCAAACTAGCGACGTCGATACCCTGCGCGAGCTGCTCGATGGCGGCATCAGCAACCTGGTTCGCGGCGTTCTCTTCATGGTCTTCACCGGCGTAGCGTTGGTTCTCCTCGATCCTTCCAGCACCATCCCGATCGTGATCTCTCTCATACCACTCGCCTTCTTTACCTGGTGGTTCTCCAACGCTTCCCGCGCACAGTTCCGTGCATCACGGCTCTATGCCGCGAGACTCATCGTGCAGTTCGTTGAGACGATGACGGGAATCCGCGCCGTCAAAGCCTTCCGCCGGGAAGCTCGCAACGAGCGGGTCTATTCCGTTCACGTGGATAACTATCGCGAGGCCACTCGCGCCACCATCCAACTGTTCGGTATTTTTGATCCCGGATTGCGCTTGCTCGGCAACGTCACCATGGTGGCTGTTTTGGTTTTGGGTGCCTTTAGAGTCGCCGAAGGCTCCATGGATATTGGCGTACTGCTGGCCGCCGTGTTGTACGTGCGCAAGTTCTATGACCCCATGGAAGAGTTGGCGATGTTCTACAACTCTTTCCAGAACGCGGCGTCAGCTTTGGAAAAAATCTCGGGTGTGCTCGAAGAAGAATCAACGGTTCCCGAATCCGACGACCCCACGTCACTGAAGCGAGCTCACGGTGCCATCAGGTTCAGCCACGTTACTTTTGGGTACAGCCCGGAGACGCCGATTCTGCCGAAGCTGAACCTCACCATTCCGGCCGGGCAAACGCTTGCGCTGGTCGGCACGACCGGAGCCGGAAAGTCCACGTTGGCCAAGCTGCTTGCTCGCTTCTATGACCCCGATGTGGGCAGCATCACCCTCGATGGCATCGACCTGCGCGATCTCAGCCAAGGAGACCTTCGTCGCGCCGTCGTCATGGTGACGCAGGAGGCGTACCTGTTCTCGGGTTCCGTGGCCGAAAACATTGCGCTCGGCAAACCCGGCGCCAGCACAGAAGAGATCGAGCGGGCCGCCCGCGCTGTTGGTGCCCACGAGTTCGTCATGGCAATGCCCGATGGCTATCAAACAGATGTCAACAAGCGCGGCGGCAGGCTCTCTTCTGGTCAACGCCAGCTGCTGTCATTCGCTCGCGCGTTCATCGCTGACCCCATGGTGCTCATCTTGGATGAGGCCACCGCTTCTCTCGATATCCCGAGTGAGCGCCTCGTGCAACGTGGCCTCGAGACGCTTTTGTCTGACCGCACGGCCATCATCATCGCTCACCGCCTCTCCACCGTGGCCATCGCCGACAGGGTGCTCGTTATGGAGCATGGCGCAATCATCGAAGACGATACCCCTGAGCAGTTGATTGCCGGAACCGGCCGGTTTGCCACCCTGCACGCCGCCTGGCGCGAGTCTCTGGCCTAAAAGCACCCACTGTTTCGCTGAGGGCAGTACTCTAAGGCCATGACGAGCACTGACGCGGTTTCTGTAGTCCGCATCCCACGACGCCAAATCTTCGCTTGGGCCAGCTGGGACTGGGGGACATCCGCCTTTAGTGCCCTCATCACCACCTTCGTTTTCGCCGTGTACATCACTAGCGATTACTTCATTGATCCCAAGATTGTGGCCGACTACACCGCAGCCGGCGGGGACGCGAGTGCTACCGGTGCAGCCAAGGTTGCGTACGACAGCGCCATCGCCGCCCTCACTGCTGGACTCGGTTGGGCGCTCGCCATCGGCGGCATTCTGGTGGCCGTCATCGCCCCCATCGTGGGACAACGCACGGATGCGGGCGGCAAGCGAAAGCTGTGGCTCGGCGTCAACACCGCCGTGGTCATTGTCGTCACTCTCCTCATGTTCTTTGTTGAAGCCGC
>JBLHYZ010000107.1:0-4389 GCA_047631115.1 Alpinimonas sp.
GGAACGAGTTCCATTACGAGGTAGGCACTGCCTTCCTCCTCGCCATAGTCGTAGACGTTTGCGATGCCCTCGTGGTTAACCAAGGCAGCGTGGCGGGCTTCCGCACGAAAACGCTCCAGAAAGCCGGGGTCACCCAGGTACTCGTCCTTCAGGATTTTGATCGCGACGGAGCGACCGATGACGAGGTCAGTTGCCTGCCACACCTCACCCATGCCGCCAATGGCAATGCGTGACTGTAGTTCGTAACGACCACCAAAAGTGATCCCTGCTGTGGGCCTCATTTACCTAGCTCCGCCTCTAACACATATTTCGCGATGGATCCAGCAATCGGGCCGCTAAGGCCTTCTTGTCCGAGTCCTCCACCATTCTCGACGAGAACGGTGATGGCATATCGCGGATCGTCCGCTGGGGCGAAGCCGGTAAACCAGAAGGTGTAAGGCTCGCCCACACCATTTTCTGCTGTTCCCGTCTTGCCCGCAACTTGGATACCGCTAATTCTTGCATTACTGGCCAACCCATTGTCGACTCCATCAACCATCATTGATGTTAATGAGGCCGCGGTCTCAGCAGAGATGGCTTGACTGTACTGTGTGGCCTGGAAGTCAAAGAGCGAGGTCAAGGTCGGATCGAGGACGCTCTGAATGAGCGTGGGGGACATCACTTTGCCTCCGTTGGCAATAGCTGCTGACACCATGGCGATCTGAAGGGGAGTGGCCCGAACGTCGAACTGGCCGAAGGAAGCCAACATCGTTTGTGGGTCATCCATCACTGTGGGAAAGAAACTTGCCGCAGTAGTCATGGGAATCTCAAAGGATGAGTTAAAGCCAAACTTCTTGGATTGCTCCAGCAGTGCTCGACGCCCGAGGGCTAAGCCGAGCTCGGCAAAGGGAATATTGCAGCTCTCTCGCAATGCTTGCTTGAGGGTGACCGTTGCGCCGGCGCCGGGGCAACGACCACGGTTCCAGTTGGTCACAATGGAATCCGAGCCCGGAAGCTGCAACTGTGCCGGATTGTCTAACTGGGAATCAGCCGTGTACTGACCGGATTCGAGTGCCGCCGCCGCAACAACGAGCTTAAACACCGAACCGGGAGGATTGAGGTTGCCGGCGATGGAGCGGTCAATAAGGGGATCATTCGGATCTGCAAGGAGAGTATCGTACGACGCAATGACCGAATCCGTGTCATGAGAGGCGAGGACGTTCGGGTCGAAGCTGGGTTTAGACACCATGGCCAAAATGCGGCCCGTTGAAGGTTCTGTCACCACGACCGATCCCGCATAGTCTCCGAGGGCATCCCAGGCAGCTTGTTGCAACAGGGGGTCGAGAGTGAGATTGACGCTGGCGCCCTGCGGGTCTTGCCCAGTGAGGATGCTGTTGATGCGGTTCAAGAACTGAGAACCAGAGTTTCCGCTTAGTTCCTCATTCATGGCGCCTTCAATGCCGGTGAGCCCCTGGCTTAAGGTGAAGTAACCCGTGACATTAGAGTAGATCAGCGGCTCGGGGTAGGTGCGTTGAAAGCGGTAGATGTCGTCTACGGGAACAGAGAGCGCAATCGGCTGCCCCGCCACGAGAATCGCACCACGCTCGGAGCGGTAGCTCTCGTAGATTGTGCGGGTGTTTCTGTCATCGGAGGCAAGGTTGGCATCTTGACCCACCTGGATCACGCTCGCCGAGACAAAAAGCGTCACGAAGAAGGCCATGACCAAAATGCTCACGCGCTTAAGTTCGCGGTTCATTGCCCCACCACCAACCGTGGTTCATTGCGGATGCTGTCGGAGAGGCGCAAAAGCAGGGCGGCAATCATCCAGTTGGCAACGAGGGAGCTCCCGCCCGCGGCCAGGAAAGGAGTCGTCAGCCCAGTGAGGGGAATCACTCGGGTGACACCGCCGACGACGATGAATACCTGCAGGGCAATGGCAAAGGCGAGCCCCACGGCGAGGAGCTTGCTGAAGTCGTCGTGGCCGGCGAAACCAATGCGTAGCCCGCGGCCTACCAGGAGCAGGTAGAGCGAGAGAATGGCGAAGAGGCCGATGAGCCCGAGCTCTTCACCCAGGCTGGCGATGATGTAGTCGCTTTGGGAAACCGGGGTGATGTACGGCATTCCTTCGCCCAGGCCGGTGCCGATGAGACCACCGTGGGCGAGGCCGAACATTCCCTGCACCAGCTGGTAACTGCCGCCATCCCCGTTATAAATCGCTGGGCTGAAGGCGTCGTACCAGTTCAAAAAACGGTCGTTGACATAAGGCAAGAACTGGTTGGCCAGCACGGCACCGATGGCCACCAAACCCAAACCCAGCATGACCCAGCTGAGTCGTCCCGTTGCCACATAGAGCATGACCAAAAAGAGCCCAAAAAAGAGAAGACCGGTTCCGAGGTCGCGTTGGAACACAATCACGCTCATGGACAGCGCCCAGATGACAAGAATGGGCCCAAGATCACGCCCTCGGGGGAACCGCATGCCGAGGAACGTTTTTCCCACCATAGAGAGGGAGTCACGCGCTTGAACCAAATAACCGGCGAAGAAAATCGCGAGGGCAATTTTGGCAATCTCGCCCGGCTGGAACGTGAGCGTTCCGATCTGAATCCACACCCGAGCGCCGTTGATTTCAATGCCAAGACCGGGGAGCATCGGAAGCAACAAGAGAATTACTCCGGCGAGGCCGGCCACGTAGGTGTAGCGCTGCAAAACCCGATGCTGACGAATCAACATGATCACCGCAAAGGCGCCGCCTAGCGCGAGAGCACTCCAGGCGATCTGCTTGTAGGCCAGCGAATCCCATCCGGTGTTACCAAGCGCAATATCGATGCGGTAGATCTCGGCAATGCCGAGGCCATTAAGCAGCGTGGCAATGGGCAAAATGAGGGCGTCTGCCTGCGGAGCGACAAAGCGCATGGCAATGTGGATGACTAAAACCAGAATCGCTAGCAAGCCACACAGGACAAGTGGGCCGGCATCAATCGCGCCAAGGGCTCCCAGCTGAACGAGCATGAGCGCAGCGACGTTGATAGCGCTCGCCGCGACGAGTAACGCCAATTCAACGTTGCGCATGCGCTGAGATTGGCGGGCCCGTTTCAACCGAGGAATGCTCGTCGTCACTTGGGTGCTCATCTAGGGCGCCACCACCGGGTCCGGGCTAGGTGCGACGATCGGAGTCAGTCGCGTCACGACGGCCTGAGCTCCTGCCAGGGAGTCTGTGGGAATCGTGGCCATGACCTGAGCCCGTTGATAAGCGGTCAGTGACTCGAGGGCGATGCCCGTGTCGAGGTAGCGGCTCGAAAGGCTGAACGGCCCGACGTCTTGCGGTACCCCTTGATAAATGACAACCGTGTCTGCGTCGGCTCCTACGAAGTAGCGCGTTTGCGTGTAGCGGTAGCCCACCACGGCGGTGACGATGAGGGCCACAATCACAGCAACAATCGTGCCCACCAGCATGACGCGGCGCCGGATGCGACGACCCCTTGCCTTTTCGCTTTCTGTGAGGGGTAATCGCTTCTGGAGCGGAACATCACTGGTGGAAACAGGAAGGCTCCGGGAGGCTTGGCGCGACGCCCGGACGGCATCGGCGCGTGGCGACGGCGTTGAGATAGAAAGAGCTTCAGAAGCGGATCCCACTAATGATGAAACCTGCTCGGGCTGCCCTTCAGTGACATTGGCTACCACGACGGTGACGTTATCGGGGGCACCCCCATCCAGGCTTGCCTGCATGAGAGAGGTGGCAATGTCGTTGGCCGGGGCATCGACAACCATCATGGTGTGAATCTCATCGCGCGTGACAACGCCCGTGAGGCCATCGGAGCACAGCATCCAACGATCACCGGGTTGCGTGCCCACAATCATGGTGTCGATTTCAGGATTCGCATCCACGTCACCTAACACCCGCATCAAAACGGAACGACGAGGGTGAACTTTGGCTTCCGCTTCGGTGATGCGCCCACTATCGATGAGGCGTTGAACAAACGTGTGGTCAATGGTGACTTGGGAGAGTTCGCCTTCGCGCAACAAGTAAATGCGCGAGTCGCCAATGTGCGCAATGGCTACCTTGTCACCGACCCGAATGATGGCACTGACGGTGGTGCCCAGCCCGGCAAGCTCCGGGTGGTCGTAAACAATGTCGCCTAAGAGATCGTTGGTGGCCAGCAGGGTTTTGAGCAAGGCACCGCGGGCCTCCTCGGGGGAGTCAAAGGGACGATCCAGCTCAAGGAGCTGGCGAATCGCCATGTGGGATGCGACGTCACCACCGGCGTGACCGCCCATTCCGTCGGCAACGACAAGAAGGTGGGTTCCCGCATAGCCGGAGTCCTGGTTGGAGGCGCGAACCTTGCCCACATCGGAGACAGCCGCGTTGTCAGCGCTCATAACCCCGCCTAGCGGCGAACCTCAAAGCTGGTT
>JBLHYZ010000108.1:0-4346 GCA_047631115.1 Alpinimonas sp.
CCTTTGCCCCGGCGGAGGCCGCTTCGCTGGAATCCGCGCGGGTGGAGACCACCACGCGCCCAACAGCCTCCTTCGAACTCAGGCTGGTGACGGGTGCCCGCTACCGCCTGACGTCGGCTGTGGTCTTTGGCCGAGCCCCCCGCGTCACGCGCCAGCGCACAGAAGACGTGGTGCAGTTGGTGAGTGTGCCTTCTCGAGAAGGCCGAGTGTCCGCCACGCACGTGGAAGTGAGGCAGGTGGGCGATGTGGTGGTGGTGACCGATCTGCATTCAACAAACGGAACACGAATAACGTCATCTAACGGTGTTCTGAGGCAACTTGCGCCAGGAGATTCGATGACTGTGGGAGAGGGCGCCGTTGTTGACATTGGAGACGGTTATAGAATCGACATCATGCGGGAAAAACCGCGCGACGCCAGCAATGACATTGCTCGTTAGCTAACTTTGGAGCGTTCGTTGTGACGGCAATCGGTACCAACTCGACGGGCTTCCTGATTAAGCATCCTGAATCAGGCGCCTTGGTGACTCTGTCTTGGGCTGCCGGCACGGAAGTTGGTAATCATCGTGCGGCCAATGAAGACAGCTTCAGCGCGGGTTCGCCAGTTTTTGCCGTCGCCGACGGCATGGGTGGCCACAGCGCTGGCGATGTTGCCAGCGACGCCGTCGTCCGCCGTCTTGCCGAGCTTGAGGCCCCTGGTTTTGCCACATTGGACACTCTGGAAGAAGCGCTAGCAAACGCGGTCAACGACCTCCGCGATGTTCTCACCGAGGACCAGCGAGGAGCCGGAACCACCGTTACAGGTGTGGCCCTCGTGCATGAAGAAACTCAACTTCAGTGGGCTGTCTTCAACATTGGTGACTCTCGCGTATACGCCCTCATCAACGAAGATTTCTCTCAGGTGACCGTTGACCATTCGGTTGTCCAGCAGCTGGTGGATGCCGGCCAAATCACGCGAGATGAAGCGGACTATCACCCCCACGCCAACGTCATTACCCGTGCTGTGGGAATCTCCGAGGAACCGATCCCCGATTACGTGTCGCTGCCGGTCGTTGCCGGCATGCGGCTTCTGCTGTGCTCAGACGGATTGACCAAGGAGCTCACCGATGTGGGCATCGAGCACTTCATGCGAACCGCACCCACAGCGCAGGACGCCGTGGAGGAACTGATGAAAGCCGCCCTCGCCAACAGTGGTCGCGACAACGTGACCATCGTCATCGTTGATGTCCTTGGCGTGACCCAGCCGGTAACGCGCTAACAACCTATCCACAGTTCCTTGAGTGTACTCACGGGATACCCATTGGGACGTGCCTAAACTAAAGGCGCGCGGGCTCTGCCCACAGCTCATTGCGGCGCAAAGCAACCGGGCAAGGCACGTGAGGGGGTGAACGCGAGACATGGTACGACGTTTACCTTCTAGTCCTCCCGTTCTACCGGGATTCACGTTTGTTCGAGCCGTGGGTTCGGGGGGTTTTGCCGACGTTTTTCTCTACGAACAAAACTTGCCCCGTCGCCAGGTTGCCATCAAAGTATTGCTTCCCGAAGTGGTTAATCCGCGGGTGCGCAACATGTTCCAAGCCGAGGCGCAATTGATGGCTCAGCTCAGCACGCATCCCGCCATTTTGACCGTTTTTGAAGCCAGCGTCAGCTCCGATGGGCGACCCTATTTGGTCACGGAACTTTGCGTCTCTGGCCTCGGTGAACGTTTTCGCAACGAACGCATGGCCGTGGGCGAGGTGTTGCGAACCGGCATTCGGATTGCAGCGGCGCTTGAGACAGCTCATCGTTCGAATGTGTTACACCGAGACATCAAGCCCGGCAATATATTGCTGACGGCCTACGGGCATCCCGTGCTGAGTGACTTCGGTATTGCCGCTTCTTTGGCCGCCGGTGATCTCTCCATAGCCGTCGGACTCAGTGTGCCCTGGTCGGCACCCGAAGTGATCCGTCAGGAGACGACGGGCACAATTGCCAGCGAAATTTTCTCCCTCGGTGCGACAATCTTCTCTCTGTTAGCTGGCCGCAGTCCCTTCGAGGTTGTGGGCAAAGACAACTCGCCGGGCTATCTCGCTGGCCGAATCCTCAAGGGTAAGGTCTCCTCACTCGGACGGCCTGATGTGCCCGCCAGTCTGGAATCATTGTTGGCCGCAGCCATGAGCCGCCGGCAGGAGGACAGGCCTCATTCCGCGATGGAATTGGCGCGCCAACTGCAGGCCATCGAGTCTGAGATGGGTTTGTCGCAAACGCCCATCGATGTTGTTGGCGACGCGTGGAGTGGCGGTTTGGTTGGCACCCCGCAGGACCGCACGGAGCTTTCCTCGCTCCTCACGGCGGAGGCGCCTTGGTGGAAGCGTAAAAAGCTCCCTAAAGATCGCGTTTCTTTGCCATGATCCGGGCAAGATTGTCAACGCTGTGGAGAACCAAGAACGCGAGGCGGACACTTTTCTCGTGGGTGGCCTCACTGTCCATTGTGGGGCTTGTCGTTGGCGGCGCCATCGCCTCCACGGGGTATCAGGCGCAACGTATTGAGCTGGACGACGGGGCAGTTTGGGTGAGTAGCGGCGCCAAACTAGCCGTCGGGCGGGCGAACACGCACATCAACGAACTCAATACCGTTCTCTCCACGGAGTCCGCCCGCGTCGATCTCATTCAAGATAGCGTCAACGCCTTCGTGGTGAACGACACCAAGCGTGCACTCGAACACATTGACCAGGCTTCGGGGCAGATTTCCGACAGTATGCCGCTGCCTGCCGAAGTCACCGTCGCTGTGCTCACGCCGACCACAATCGTGTTGCATGCTCCCACCACCGGGGAGGTGTGGCTGGTGCCCGTGACGGGCGTCGCAAGCTTTGATGCAACGGGACCACCGTCGTTCTCCGTTGGAAAAGACTCGGTTCTTGTCGCCACAATCGAAGGCCTCATCGCTGCGGTGAGTGCTGATACCGGCCTCGTCACCACGCTGGACCTGCTTTCTGGTGGCTCACCACAGACAACGCAGCTTGATGGAACTTTTGGCCCAGGCTCCTTGGACATCACTATCGCCGATAAACGCTGGGTGGTTCTCGATCGTGCGGATGCGCGGGTGATGACCGCAGCGCGCAGTATCGAGCTTGCCTCAACCAATGAGGCCGGCGCGGGAACCGGAATTGGGAATCTCGATGAGGCGATGTTGCAGCGTCCAGGTGGTCACACGGGCATCATTCTCATCGGGCACAGAGGCGGTCTTGCGCAGGTCAATATCGACAACGGTGAACTGGGAACGCAGGCGTCCTCCTCGCGTGGGCGCCCGGCAGCCCCCGTTATCGTTGGGGCGTGTGCCTACGGAGCCTGGTCGAGCGGGCAAGTTTTCTCCCAGTGCGGCAACGAAGCGGCCTTCACCGACACCGCCGACGGGACAACGGCATCGGCGCGACTCGTCTTTAGGGTGAGTGGAACCTCCGTTGCTCTCAACGATGAGCTCAGTGGCACATCGTGGTCGGTCCACGACGGTGTTCACCGCATCGACAACTGGGATGACCTTCTTGCTGCGCAGGAGACCCAGAAGCTGGTGGTGCAATCAGATACAGGGGAGACCCCGAAATTTGAGACAACACCGCTGCCTCCCGTGGCGGTCAATGACGATATGGGGGCTCGTCCCGCCCGCCAAACTTCTCTGCCCGTCCTCCTCAACGACTATGACCCCAACGGTGATGCGCTGGTGATTGACAGTGTGACCCCGATTGCGGCCTCGACAGGGCGCGTTCAGATTGCACCGGATCGCACGCAGGTCATGTTGACGCTCGAATCGGCCGCCACGGGAGTGGTGCAGTTTGACTACACAATTTCAGATGGCCGCGGGCAAAGCGCCTCCGCAACCGTGACGGTGACCGTGCGCACTGCCGAGGAAAACGCGCCGCCGGTTCAGGCTCGTGCTACCCGGGCAGATGTCGCCACCGGCGCCCAGGTCATCGTGAATGTCTTGGGCGACTGGGTTGATCCCGATGGTGACGCCATTTTCCTTTTGGCTGCCGAAACCTCGGTCCCGGACACCGTGTCGTTCACCCCAGCGGGACGTGTTGCCTTCACAGATGCCGGTGCTGGCGGGGGTGGCGAGCGCCAGGTTTCCCTCGAGGTTTCTGACGGACGGGCATCGGGGTTTGGCGTTGCCAGCATCCAGGTTCGCGCCCCAGGTACCGTCCCGATCGTGGCCGAAACCTTCGCCGTGTTAGCGCTCGCCGATCAGCCAATCACCATTTCGCCAGCCGCTCACCTCCGCGGCGGCGCAGGGCCCCTCAGCCTCACGGGGGTACCGGCCGTTCCCGGTCTCACAATTTCAACCAATTTTGACGCCTTCAGCTTTACGGTCGTGA
>JBLHYZ010000109.1:0-4332 GCA_047631115.1 Alpinimonas sp.
TTTCAAAAGGATCGTCGAGTTCGATTTCTTTAGCGATAGACACGCCATCATTGGTGATTGTGGGGGCTCCCCACTTCTTTTCGAGGACCACATTGCGGCCACGGGGCCCAAGGGTGACCTTGACCGTGTCGGCGAGGATGTTCAAGCCGCGCTCTAGGCCACGACGGGCTTCTTCGTCAAAAGCAATAATTTTTGCCATGGTTGTTTTTCGTCCCTCCCGGACGTCAGAAAAATACTGGATTAGCACTCAAAACAGACGAGTGCTAGGTCTCATTCTGGCACTCAGCACCAGAGAGTGCAAGTGAACGAAAGGGGATCATTGGTCGACGGGCAACCTCACAGCAAGCCTTATGGGTTGAGTGTGACGGAACCGTCGCCCGGGGGCATCTCGATCCACGTGTTGCCCGGCGCAAGCCGAATTGTCATGCCGTAATCATCGGTGAGGCGAATAGGGCTTGTTGCCGAATCCTTGCTCCACGTTCCGTGAATCGTCTTGCCTCCGGTTGAGACCCATGCCTCACCACTGGAGATCATGACGGTTCGAGGCAGTGTCATAAAGTCCACAATCTCCACGCGCATGACAACGACGTTGGTTGACGCGATTTGGTTTCCGGCCTCGTCTAACTCTGGCCCTCCCCACTGCGAGCGCAGGTACTTGCTGGAGGCAGCGTCATAGGTCCAGGAATTGTCGCTGTAGTTGCTAAACACCGTGGTGATACTGCTCGTGGGAGTGCCGTCGCGCCCTGCCGAAGAAAGCTCGGGACTGGCCGAGTACGCAAACTGCTGCTGCGGAGCAGCCAAGCCGGGGTTCTCAGCGATGACCTGCTGAGCCCGAAGTGCCAAGTTGTACGGAGCCACATTGGTCGTAAGGCGGAACATGTTGGTGTCGTTCTCAATGATATTGACGAGCCCCGTGTCGAGGATCATGTTGCGAACCTCTTGAGGCCCCCACCCAGAATAAGCAACGATTCCACCGAATGAGGAAACAATCTCGGGGTCCATCGGGCGAACGGAACGAACGGGAGCGACCACCTCAGGAACATTGGATTGCCAAATGGCCACGTAGCGGGTAATTCCGCCTTCAACGAGTTCTTCAAAAACGACGTCTGCTTGATTCATCCCCGTAAGCGGCTCACAGTTCTGAACATTGCAGATTTTTACCGAAAGAGCAGGGCCTGTTGCGGCGTCGGCAGCGACGACAGTCCCCAGTAACGGCGCAACTCGAACGGGAGCCGGAGCCTCATAGGTCGAGACGTAGGCCGGCGATGCGCTTCCCGAAGGTGCCGTTGCTGGTGACGAGCACGCAGCGACTCCCAGCACAAGCCCAGTGGCGACGACAACATAAAGTGCTCGGGACACGTTTCTCGAAATAATGCTCACGGACAAAGACTAACGCCGCCCGCTAATGCGGACGGCGTTAATTCGGGCGTGCCCGATTTTTCAAAAAAGGTTAGCCCAAACGTACAGACTCAGCCTGAGGCCCCTTGTTTCCAGTACCGACCTCGAAGACGACGCGCTGGCCCTCTTCGAGGACCTTGTAGCCGTTCATGTCAATAGCGGAGTAGTGGACGAAAACGTCCTGCTCGTCGCCGTCTACAGTGATGAAACCGTAGCCCTTTTCAGCGTTGAACCACTTTACGGTTCCATTCGCCATGTTAAATCTCCAATTGCAGTATCCCAACCGACACCCACAAAACGGAGGTGCCGTTGAACTTATACTAGTAGACCCTGCTTTGCCAGGGAAACTCTATCCGGTAATAACATTCCCCAAAACGGTAACGATTAGGTTGCGGCGGGGGTTTCCGTCGATGAAATTGGACCGAGGAAGTCCGCCCCGAGAACCACGGTGAGCTGGGCGGGGCTCTCGATGAAGGCATCTGAGAGGTCTACCGATCCCGGGCCTGTTTGCCATCCAGCGTCAACCATGGAGGCTAGGACACCGCGGGCTGCACCTTCCAAGCTCGGGTCACCATAGTAGACAACGGTCCGTTCGACCACTTCGCTCGCGTTGGTCCCCGAGCCGACTTGCCATCCGGCTGCACCCAACGTCGCCACCACGGTTGAAGCCACTCCGGGGCTGTCGGTTGCGTTCAAAACATTGACGAGTAGCGCCGGATCAAGCGTGGGCACGGCTGTCACCACGGCTGTGGGGGTGGGCGTTGGCGATGCGCCAGCGAACAGCGTTGAGAAGTCCCTCAGACTCACGGTGTCGCTCACGACAGCGAGTCCACCAACGCCGGCGGTCACCAAGGCTCCTGTCGCTAACGCCGCCCACGCCAGCTTGACGTAAGCACTTCGCCTGCGCTTCGGCGAACGGTGGGCGCCGCGTCTCGTCAGGCCCACGGGGATGTCGTCAAAGGCGTCCACAGAAATTTTTTTATTCATTTAACTTTCATCACTATTTTTTGGAGATTCAAGAGAAATTCTTGCTTGGCGACTCGTGCTTCGTTCGTCTTTAATTCTTTGGAGGCGCTTTACAAGCATGGGGTCATAGGCCAAAGCGGCTTCCGACGAGAGAAGTCCGCCGAGAACTTGATAGTACCGAGCCCCCGAAAGTCCGAACGCTTGGCGAATGGAGTCTTCCTTTGCACCGGGATGCTGCCACCATTCGCGTTCAAAATCCAGAATCGCTCTGTCACGATCGGTGAGCCCTGGTGCGTTCTGCTTTTCAGGTATCGCTTCGCTCGGCCTCATAGCTACTCCTCCCCCAATATCGTTCCTTCATCCTATGGGCCGCTTTCCCACCCCTTGTTCAGGTTGAGCGCGCGTAGACTTTACAAGGAGGAATTATATGGACTACACAGTTTCTAAGAGCAATGACGAATGGCGCGGCGAACTTACCGGGGAACAATTTGCGGTACTGCGTGAGGCAGCCACCGAGCGACCATGGACGGGTGAGCTTCTTGACGAAGAACGAGCCGGCCTCTACACGTGTGCTGCTTGCCACGCCGAGCTCTTCAAGAGTGGCACCAAGTTTGATTCGGGATGCGGATGGCCCAGTTTCTACGAGTCCATCAACCCCGAAGCCGTTCAGCTTATTGAAGACAACACCCTGGGAATGATTAGGACCGAAGTACGTTGCGCGGCCTGCGGCTCTCACCTTGGCCACGTCTTTCCTGATGGCCTTGGCACCCCCACGGGCGATCGTTACTGCATGAACTCACTCGCTCTCGACTTCTCGGCCGAGGAGAAGTAGCGCTGAAACAATGTCCTCTGGAGTCTGGCCCGACTCTGCCGCCCACTGCGCGAGGAGCGACGCCGACTCGTGGGGCAGGTTGAGTGTGATCCTCTCGTGGCCAACAAGGCCATCCCGAACGAAGACAGCAAGCACCGGCAGCAGCACTGTACCCAGCGCGTCAATAATGGCGATGACGGAGAGCACCCTAAAGTAGATCTCTTCGTGGTGTATCGCAATATTGCCATCGGTGAGAATGAGTAACGCGACGAGCACATAAACGAGTGCAATCGCGAGGAGCGTGACGGCAAGGCTGGCGCGAACTGCTCTTCTTCGACGTGAGCTCAACAACAAGAGCAGGTTTGACTGCGCGAGGAAGATTGCCAACAGTCCGGCGCCGGCAAATATTTTGAGCCAAATGCTCTGGGCGGCGGCATTCTCATTCCAGTCGCCTCCGAGCCCCCAGATCAAAACGACTCCGCCCACAAAAGCTACAAGGCTGGCCGCGAGGCCGACATAGCCCATCGACCGCACCTGCCGGCCGACGATGGCAAGATGGCACAACGCCGTGATACTGAGGCCAGCAACCAATGACGTTGTTCCCAAAATACGCGCCGGAATTTCTCCAAAATCTGAGGTGAGTACGGTGATGATCCCTACGGCGGCAGCGATGGAGACGGCAACAATGATCACAATGACCGCGAGTCGACGAGCACCCTTGACGCGGCCCGAGCGGATCGGGCTCCCGGTCGCAGTGGATATGGGAGCTGGCGTATTCGTCGTCACACGTGGAAATTTACCACCATCTTGAATGGTGGGGCTATTGGCGGTGACGCCTAGTTCTGAGAGGCGATGTTGATGGTGGCAGAAGTAATGCCACCGTTAGCAACACCCCACGCACTCAAAATCTCCCCATAGGTACCATCGTCCATGAGCGACTGAAGCGCTGCCTGGATAGCCGGAGCGAGCCCGGAATCCTTTGCCAGCACGATTCCATAGGGTGCCGAGTCAAAAGTTTTTCCTGCGATCACAAGTTTGCCTTTGGATTGCTCGATGGCATACAGAGTCACGGGGGAATCGGCACTCACCGCGTCGGCCTTGCCGAGAACCGCTGCGTTCGTTGCCGCAGAGTTATCGTCAAACTGAAGAATCTCGAT
>JBLHYZ010000110.1:0-4290 GCA_047631115.1 Alpinimonas sp.
CCCTTTCACCGCGTGTCCCTCGGGCCATGGTGGTGTGGTTCTGGGCGATCTTCGTCCTGTTCTTCACCCGTGGTGTCTTGCTGGCCACGTGGTCCAACCGGGGGCCCGAGATTCGCGAGACGCTCAACCTGGATCTTCCGTCGATGGGTTGGTACGCCGCTTGTCTGAGCGTCGGTGCGGTCACGGGTGTTCTCATATCCGAAAGGCTCGTTGGGAGGATTGGCTCGCGTAACTTCTCGCTGCTGTCCTATACCGTCATGGGAAGCGCTTTGGTGCTTCTTGGATTGAACTTGGAGTGGAAGAACGTACTGATGTCTTTCATCGTCACGGTTATCCTCGGCCTTCCGCTCGGAATGGCCGATTACGACAACAACCTTGAAGCATCCAATATCGACCGTGAATCACCCAAGAGTCGCGTTCCGGCGCTGTCGGGCGGATTCAGTGTGGGCGTTCTCCTCGGAGCCCTCCTTGTGGGAATTGTCAGCACGGCGGGGATGGGCATCACCCCCAACTTCATTTCCATCGGTCTTATCGTCATCGCCCTGTCGGCAATTGCCTCCCTTTTTATTGGCAAGACGAATGGGCGGCTCGCCCACGTAGCCGAGGGCGGCGTTCGTGCAGCAAAAATCACGTTCAAAGACATTGCCCGCGAACCGCGAAGTCGGCAGATTGCCGTGATCGCCTTCGCTTTCGTTTTTGCCGAAGGCGCAGGGGTCGTTTGGATTCCAGTCGCGCTCGTGGAAAACGGCTTTTCCCCCGCGTTGGCAGCGTTTGGTTACACCCTGTTTGGCCTAGGGTTTGTGGTCATGCGTTTTGTGGGAGGGCCCATCACTGACCGCATTGGGCGACGTAACGTTGTTCTTTTCTCGGCAATCACAGCTAGCGCCGGCATCATCATCTTTATCTTCACCCCTGTTTTGGGTATTCCTCTCCTGGGTATTTTGCTGTGGGGGCTCGGCGACTCCATTGGCCTGGCCATGTGTATCGCGGCGATGGGCGACGATGCGAAGCGCGTCCACGCCCGCATGACGTTCCTCTGGACCATCGTTTACGTGGCGAACATTGTTGTCGGCCCCATCATTGGGCAGTTGTCGGGAGCCGTTGGCCTCATGGGCGCCCTCGTGGCCCCCCTGGTGTTCCTCGCCGCCGCCGGTCTCGTCAGTCGCGCTGTGGGCGAATCGCATCCCGATGCAATCTCAACGGTCTCGTCAGGGTTCCCATCTGGTGTGTCTCAAGTTCAGCCTTGAAGACGCGCAAAAGGTCTACCAGCGATGTGGGACCGAGCGTGAGGGCTTTCTTGGTCTCGACGTTACTCAGGGATGAGTCCACCGGAACGGCCGCCGGAAAGAGTTGATCAGCTGGGGGTTCGCTCTGGCGAAGCAAGCCGGCATCGAGTTCAAAAACGTCACACACCAACTGTGCAAGCTCCCAGCGACCGATGGCATCGTCGCCCACAAGGTGAAATGTTCCCGCCGCACCGAGTGTAATAACGCGTTCCACTTGTGCGCCAATTTCGGCAGCCAAAGAGGGGGTTGTGATGAGATTGACGCGGTCGCCCATCCATACATCGAACGTTAATCCGGCGTGCAGCGCCTCGACGAGCGAATAGACAAAGTAGCCAAACCCGACGTCTTGACTGCGGGGACTTTCGGCGAGTTGGTGCCGGCCCATGACGCCGGCAATGCGGCAGATGGCTCCGGTTGTTGGAGCGAGATCTCGAATGACTTGCTCACCTAAGGCCTTGAGGTAGCCATAGAAGTTGACGGCATTGCCGGGATGATTCTCGGGCTCGAGGTGCCCGGTACCGTCCATGATCCAGTCGGTGGAGATGTAGACAACATGGGCGTTGTTTCGGTTTGCTGCGTGGGTTACCCGGCCCGTCATGCCGACATAGGCATCATAAGCGGCAGGCGGATCTGCTAGAAGCTTGTTGAAATCGTTGGCGATGGCGCAGTGCACGATCGCATCCACCCCAACCGTGCCGGCAGTGAGCGAATCGATGTCCGAAAAATCAACGAGCTGAGTTTGCCAGGGCAGCGGGTTGTTAGGTTGCCGGCGAATAAGACCCATAACGTCGTGGCCGCTGAGCTGCAGAACGGTGGCGACGTTACTCCCCACAAAGCCGGTTGAGCCGGTGACCGCAATTCTCATTTATCTCAACTTTTCTTGGTGGCTAGATCTGAACCTGGTGGGCCGCTGGGCGACCTTCCAGAACGTCTTTGATTCCGATGGCCGCCTGCCGAAATGTCTCTCGAGTGGCATTGATGCTCAAGCCCATCACGTGCGGGGTGAGCACGACATTTTCGTGCGTAAAAATGGGATGAAAGGCCGGCGGCTCCTCGTCGAAGACATCAAGCCCCAAGCCTGCGAGTTGGCCAGAAAGAAGAGCAGCATGGGCCGCTTCGAGGTCGAGAAGGGGTCCTCGTCCGCAATTGATGAGCACGGCCCCGGGCGCCATCGTCCCGAGAAAATCTGCGTTGACGACGTGGCGGGTTTCGTCTGTGAGTGGAACGTGGAGGGTGATGACGTTGCTGTGTTTCGCCAGGTCCATGAGGTCCGCAACCTGGCGCTCTGCGGGGATATTGGCATAGGGGTCGAAGGCCAGCACCCGCATGCCAAAGGCGGAAGCGAGGTCGGCGACCCGGCGCCCAATGCGGCCATAACCCACGATTCCGATGGTCTGATCTTCCAAGTCCTGAACTGGATAGTTCGTGCGCTCGCTCCAGCGTCCGTGAGCAACAATCTGCGTCAGGGGCCCAAGACGTTTGACAAGGTGAAGAGCGTGGGCGAAGACCCCCTCAGCGACGGCGTTCGTGTTGGAACCCGGGGTGATCAATACCGGGATGCCTCGTGACGCAGCGGCAACAACGTCGACGAGTTCCGTTCCCACTCCCGTTCGTGCCAGGACCCTCATCTTCGGCATGGCGTCAAGCTGTTCCACGCCAACAACATAGGCGGCGCGCACGATGGCGCCCGAGGCCTCGGTGAGATCGGCAGGCGTTGGGTGTTCAATAAAACGAATCAGTGGACCCAGGACTGGTTGCACAATCTCTGCAGCAACTGGCCCTAGGCCAACAACGGTGAGCACGGAGCTAGACCCGGAGGGCGGCAGTTGTGCCCGCCTCAGCGGACAACGCAACCCAGGCACCGGATTCCGCCGACGCCTCCGCAGCCGAGACAACGCGGGCCGCAGCGACGGCGTCATTGATGTTCGAGTTCAACGCTTGGCCGCCGACGAAGGCTTCAAGAAATTTCTTGGCCTCAATCACCTTGAGGTCGTCGTAGCTCATGCCGGTTCCTGCGCCGGGCTGGAAGTGGTCGAAGTCCCCAAACCCGGGAGCCACCATGACGCGCTGGTAACCGAGGTGCAATCCCTTTCGCCCGATAGCAAGTTGGATCTCGTTCATGGTCTCGAAGTCCCACTTAACCGAACCCTCGGTTCCATAAATCTCGATGGCATAGCTTGCGCGGGGGCCCACAGCAACCCGTGAAGCTTCCAACGTTCCCATGGCACCATCACCCTGCGCGGAGTCAGCAAACTTCACCATCATTGCGGCGTAATCCTCGTTTTCCACTGCCTTCATTTCGCCACCTTCGATCACGTCGAAGTGAGTGCCCTGGCCCATTTGCAACACGGGCCGCTCGGTGTAGACGGTTTTGGTCATGCCGTTCACGTCGGAGATGGGGCCCACCGTGTAATGCATCAGGTCAATGAGGTGCCCCATCAGATCGCCCAAGACGCCGCTCCCGGCGAGACCGCGAATGAAGCGCCACGACAGCGCACCGTTGGGTTCAGAAGAGTAGTCCGCAAACATGCGGCCGTGAACGTTGGTGATACGGCCCAGCGAGCCGTCAGCCACGAGGGTCTTAATATGTTCAACGGCGGGAGCGTTGCGGTAGTTGAAACCAATTGTTGTGAGAACATTGGCTTCCGCTGCTGCGGTCTGTACGCTCAGGGTCTCTTCGACGCCGCGGCCCACGGGCTTTTCGATCCAAAAGGCTTTCCCCGCCTTGGCGGCAGCGATGCCAATCTCCGCGTGAAGAAAGTTGGGCGCGCAGATAGACACAACCTCTACCTCAGGGTCGGCAAGGACCTCGTGGTAGTCAAGCGTTGACCGCTCAAATCCCAAGACGTCGACGGCATAGTCGGCGCGTTCCTGGGAGGTGTCAGCCGCAATGATGAGTCGCGTTTTGATTCCGAGTTCGGGGTAGGCGATAGGGAGTGCTTGATAGGCGCGACTGTGCACTTTACCCATCCAGCCAACGCTGATGAGGCCAACTCCAACGGTT
>JBLHYZ010000111.1:0-4286 GCA_047631115.1 Alpinimonas sp.
GCCGATCAGCGCTCCGAGCCCTAATACGGTGGCAATCAACCACACGGAGGTTCCCAAACCGTTGCCCATGACCGTGACGACACCCGCTGCTTTGCCGAGAGCAAGGGAGCGTCCGACGGCAAAGAGCACTGACGGCCCAGGAATCAAGATGATGACGAGTGACGCGATGACGAACGCAATGAGGGATTGGGAGGTGGGCACAGTGGCGCTTAGCCCTCCATGATGGCCATAGCGGCGTTGTGTCCGCCGATGCCACTGACGGCTCCGCCGCGCTGGGCGCCAGAGCCACACATCAAAATTCCTGGATGCGAGGTTGCAACACCCCAACGAGCCGCCGGGGTGGACAGATCCGCATCGTCTTCAACAAAAGGCCAGGACAACAGGCCATGGAAAATATTGCCACCCGTCATGCCGAGGGCATCTTCCAAATCGAGTGTGGTCTTGGTTTCAATGCAGGGGAGGCCGCTGGCATCCAGCATGACGATATCTTCGATGGGCTCGGCAAGCACCGAGTTCAACGAGGCAAGAATGGCTGCCTGAAGCTTTTCGCGCATCTCATTATTGTTCTCACGAGTGAGAAGGTCATGGGGAACATGCAACCCAAAAACCGTCAGAGTTTGAGCTCCTGCGGCACGCAACTCCGGGCTCAAAATACTGGGGTCGGAGAGGGAGTGACTGTAGATTTCGCACGGTAACGGTGAAGGGATGCTGCCACCGGCAGCTTGCACATATGCGGTGTCAAGCTGGCTGTAGAGCTCGTTGATGTGAAAAGTTCCACCAAAGGCTTGCTCGGGGGAGACGCTGGAATCAGCGAGTCGGGGCAGACGCGACAGCAGGAGATTGACTTTAACCTGGGCGCCTTTGGGGCGGGCGGCAGGCTCGGGAGTCTGCCCCAAAAGTTCGGATAAGACCCAGGGGGTCACATTCGACAGAACCCACGTGGTGCGCGCGACGTGCGTTTGCCCCTCAAGCTCGTAGGTAACCTGCGAATACGGACCGTGCGTTACTTGCGGGTCAGGAATGGCTGCAGTGATGTGCGTGACGCGTGACTCCGTCAGCATGCTTGCGCCAGCATTTCTAGCCGCGTGCGCCAGCTCACTTGTGACCGACCCCATGCCACCAACCGGAACGTCCCAGTCCCCCGTTCCGCCACCAATCACGTGGTAGAGGAAGCAGCGGTTTTGATCTAACGATTCATCGGAGGCGCGGGCAAACGTTCCAATCAGAGCGTCAGTGAGGACAACTCCACGGGAGATGTCACCGGCAAAGTCGCGCTCGATTACCTCATCGAGGGGGCGCTCAATGAACTCGTGCCACAGTCGAAAATCATTGACGAGAGCCTGAGTTTCGGAGCGGGTGAGGAGGGGTTCGGTGACGGTGGGCCACAGCTTCTCGGCCAGCAGCGTCGTTTTCGCGTAAAACGCAGCAAACGCGGCAGCGTCGTCACTTTCTCCAACCCGGGCAAACGAAAGTGCGGTGGCATCGGCATCGAGATTGTCCACAAGGAGCCCCGTTTTGGGAGCGCCTGGAACAGGAGTGTAGGAGGAGTAGCGGCGACGGACCAACGTGATGGCGAGGCCGAGGTCGTCAATGATGCGCTGGGGAAGTAAGCTCACGAGGTAGGAGTAGCGGGAGAGTTGGGCGTCCACGCCCTCGAAGGACTGTGCCGAGATGGCAGCGCCACCGAGGTGATCATTCTTTTCCAGCAATAAAACGCTGCGCCCGGACTTAGCGAGATAGGCCGCTGCGGTCAGGCCGTTATGGCCACCACCCACAATGACAACGTCATAGATATCCGTCATGATGTGAGCCTACTCGCGATAAATAAGGCGTGACATCACGATTGACGTTCGAGTGTGATCAACGTTTGTGGCCTTGCGAATCTGCTCGAGGGAGTCCTCCAGGGCGCCGATGTTGCGGCTACGCATGTGCACGACGGCGTCGGCACTTCCTGAGACGGTTCCCGCGTCAACAACATCTGGAACAGAGGTGAGAAGACGCCGTAATTCGTCGGGGGCAACGGTGCCACTGCAGAAGATTTCCACGTAGGCCTCGGTCTCCAAACCTTCGACGGAGGGATCGACGGTGACGGTGAAACCACGGATAACGCCCGACGCCACAAGTCTGTCAACACGGCGCTTAACGGCGGAAGCAGAGAGCCCGACGACAGAGCCAATCTCTCCATAGGAGGCACGGGCATTGTGCCTCAGCTGGTCGATGATGCGTCGGTCGAGGATGTCCATACCTTCAGCTTATAAAGTGGAACGCGTGAACACCTCTCTCCGCACCACATTCGCGGTAACTGCCGGACGTCTAGCCGCAGCAACCTCGCGAACTTTTGGGCGCGGAGAGGGAATGGTGGTCGGCGGCAAAGTGGCGCTGCGGCTCTCTCCCGACGCTTTGGCAGATCTTGCCGGCACTCGCGTCTCTGCTCTCATCTCGGCGACGAATGGCAAGACCTCCACAACACGGCTCCTCGCGACGGCCGCCTCTCAAGCGGGACCGGTCGCGACGCAGTCCACCGGCGCCAACATGACTGAAGGCGTGCTCTGGGCATTGGCCAACGGGCCCGCGGGGGCGCCAGCAATTCTCGAAGTCGATGAGGCCTACCTTCCTCGGGTTGTGGCAGCAACCAGACCACAAGTCGTTCTCTTGGCCAACCTCAGCCGCGATCAACTGGATCGCATGAGCGAAGTTGCCATGTTGGCACGAAAATGGCGCCGGATGCTCGCAGAAAACCCCGAAGTCGTGGTTGTCGCCAACGCCGACGATCCCATCGTTGCGTTCGCTGCCGAAAAAGCGCCCCATGTCATCTGGGTCGCCGCAGGTCAGGCCTGGACCGCTGACTCCTCAGTGTGCCCCGAGTGCGGGACACTCCTCAGTCGCGACGCAGCCGATTGGAGTTGCTCGGGTTGCGGCCGCGCTCGCCCACAGACAACGTGGCAGTTTGAGTGGGCCGTCGCTGGGGACGCTACCACTCCGACAGGAATTGCGGTTGGTCCCGACGGGCATCGTTACGACCTATCTGGACTGCAGCTTCCGGGGCGCTTCAACGCCTCCAACGCCACCATGGCGCTCGCCGTCTGCGCCGAACTCGGCCTGAATCTTGACAAGGCGGTCACCTTGATGAACACCGTGACCTCCGTGTCGGGTAGGTTCGCC
Source organism: Alpinimonas sp. (assembly GCA_047631115.1). Lineage (GTDB taxonomy): Bacteria > Actinomycetota > Actinomycetes > Actinomycetales > Microbacteriaceae > Alpinimonas. The sequence goes on from JBLHYZ010000111.1 coordinate 3,163, forward strand.
ACGGTCAAGGCCGGTTCGTTACGCGTCCGCTTATTGCTGGCAAAGAACCCGGCGGGCTGGAGTGAGCTTCTCGACATCATGCCTCCCGCCCCGGCCCCGGTGATTATCATCATCAACTCCAATGACGCGGATGGCCGTGACCCTTCGTGGCTGTGGGACGTGCCCTTTGAACGCCTGCAGGGTCGAACCGTGATTGCATCGGGTAACCGCCGTCGCGATCTGGCCGTTCGCCTGCTGCACGCCGGGGTGGATGCGGTTGTCATCGAGGACCCATTTGCTGCCGACGCAAGGCTTCCCGAGGGTACGCGTGAATTGGCTGTTGTCGATTGCGCGGCCACCTATACGGCTTTTCAGAAATTGCGCGACCCGAGCAACGAGGAGTTGGCCCTGTGAGCACAGCACCTGCAGGCATCAACCGGATTCGCATCGTCTCGATTTATCCAACACTGCTGGGTACGTACGGTGACGGCGGAAACGTTGCGGCCCTCGCGCACATCGCCGGTCTGCACGGCTTGCCGGTCGAGATTCTCACCATTTCTCCGGGCATGAGCATTCCCGACGATGCGCACATATATGTCATGGGTGGTGGAGAAGATACCGCGCAGGTTGCGGCGGCCAACGCTCTACGGGCCAGCGGTGCGCTCAGGCGGGCGGTAGATAACGGGGCATCTGTTCTCGCCATTTGTGCCGGGTATCAACTTCTGGGCCATGAATTTCCGGATGCGAACGGCAACGCCTCCCCGGGCCTCGGCCTGCTCGATATCCACACGGATCGCCTGCCTAAGCGTGCGGTGGGAGAGCTCGCGGCAGCCCCTATCAGTGCAGGCCCCATCCCCGCGGGTCCAGGCGGCGGGATGCAGATGCTTACCGGCTATGAGAATCACGGGGGTGCAACCCACCTGGGAGCCGGCGTTACTCCCCTTGCCTTGGTTACCTCAGGCGTAGGAAATGGCGACGGCACGGAGGGCGCCATCACGGGGCGCGTTATCGGTACCTATCTGCACGGACCATGCCTGGTGCGCAACCCGCTGCTAGCCGAAACACTGCTGGGGTGGGCCACCGGTCAACACCTCGAACCGATTGTGGAGCAGGTCGTTGAAGAACTGCGCCGCGAACGCCTTGGG
>JBLHYZ010000112.1:0-4238 GCA_047631115.1 Alpinimonas sp.
TCGAGGTAGGACCGTTGCATCTCCAGCTTGAGGTCAACCTGCTGAACGCGGTTGCCGCCGTTCTCGTCTGTGGTTGTTGTCTTGTCGATACTAGATGTCAAGGAAACGCACGTCCTTCGCGTTCTGTTGGATGAAGTTGCGTCGTGATTCAACGTCTTCGCCCATCAATGTGGAAAATGTTTCATCGGCTGCGGCGGCATCCGCCAAGGTGACTTGCAAAAGAGTCCGTGTCTCTGGGTTCATGGTGGTGTCCCACAGTTCGCGATAGTCCATCTCACCGAGACCCTTGTAACGCTGGATCCCGTTGTCACGAGGGATCTTCTTACCGTTTGCCTGACCATCCGTGAGCATGACGTCACGCTCTTCGTCGGTGTAGACGTATTGGTGCGGAGAGTTCGACCACTTCAATCGATAGAGCGGCGGCTGCGCCAGGTACACATAACCCAAGTCAACGAGGGGACGCATATACCTGAACAGCAGGGTCAGCAACAGTGTCGTGATGTGTTGGCCATCAACGTCGGCATCGGCCATCAACACAATCTTGTGATACCGAACCTTGTCGCCGTTGAACTCCTCGCCAATGCCTCCACCGAAAGCGGTGATCATGGCTTGAACCTCGTTGTTGCCGAGAGCGCGATCGAGTCGGGCCTTTTCAACGTTCAGGATTTTTCCTCGCAGAGGCAAAATTGCCTGTGTTTCGGGGTCGCGACCCTGAACAGCGGAGCCGCCGGCCGAGTCACCCTCAACAATGAATATCTCAGAGAGTGCAGGATCTTTGCTCTGGCAGTCCTTAAGCTTGCCGGGCATGCCACCACCCTCAAGGAGCCCTTTACGTCGGGCTGTTTCGCGAGCCTTGCGGGCGGCCATTCGAGCGGTTGCCGACAGGAGTGCGCGGCGGATAACTTCTTTGGCCTGTGCTGGGTTGCGGCCAAACCAGTCAGCCAAGTGGTCGTTAGCGATGCGCTGAACGAATGCCTTTGCTTCGGTATTGCCCAACTTGGTTTTTGTTTGACCCTCGAACTGTGGTTCGGCGAGCTTGATCGAAATAACAGCGGTCAAGCCTTCACGCACGTCATCGCCCGACAGGTTTTCATCCTTCTCTTTAAGGATTCCTTTTTCGCGAGCATACTTATTAATCAGCGTGGTAAGGGCGGCACGAAAACCCTCTTCATGGGTACCACCCTCGTGGGTGTTAATGGTGTTGGCGTAGGTGTGCACGCTCTCGGAATATGCGGTGGTCCACTGCATAGCGACCTCGAGGGCCATCTTCTTGTCTGTGTCTTCGGACTCAAACGAAATAATCTCGGGATGAACGAGGTCGTTCTTTTTAATGTCGTTGAGGTATTGAACGTAATCAACGAGACCGTTCTCATACAGGTAGGAGACCACGACGTGCTTGCCTTCTTCATCAACTTCTCGCTCGTCGGTGAGGGTGAGGCGCAGGCCTTTGTTAAGGAACGCCATCTGCTGGAAGCGCGCGCGGAGAGTTTCGTAGTCAAACTCGACCGACTCGAAGATATCGGGGCTCGGCCAAAATGTCACGGTTGTACCGAGAAGGTCTGACTTCACGCCTTGGACAAGCGGGGCAACGGGAACGCCGTTTTGGTAGTGCTGGGTCCAAACGAATCCCTGACGGTGAACCTCGACATCGAGATCACGGGACAGCGCGTTAACCACCGAGATACCGACGCCGTGCAAACCGCCGGAGACGGAGTAGCCGCCGCCGCCAAATTTTCCACCGGCGTGCAAGATTGTCAGAACAACCTCCACCGTCGACTTTTTCTCCACGGGGTGTTCGTCAACGGGGATGCCTCGACCGTTGTCAATGACACGGATGCCACCATCAGCGCGCATGAAAATTTGAATGTTGTCGCAGTGGCCGGCAAGCGCCTCATCCACAGAGTTATCCACAACTTCGTACACAAGGTGGTGAAGTCCCCGGGGACCGGTGGAACCGATGTACATTCCGGGGCGCTTACGAACGGCTTCAAGGCCCTCGAGAACTTGAATATTGCTTGCGCCGTATTCGCTTTCGGAAGTGGCCTTCTCAGACTCAGCTGACATATATATCGGTGGCTCCATATCCGTCACTAGATGACCCCTGAGTCTACCAAGTGAGCGCCCCCTATCGGGTGATAAACGCCCCTCTAAGGCGCTTTATGCGGTCGGTTGACCCAATTTGTGCCCCTACCCGTAAGTATCGCGAGGGCCGCGCCCTGGGATTGATCTGGGGCCCCTTTTCCACGAGGGTGCGTTAGGGCCCTGAAAGCGGACGCTGGTGACATCGGATTCGGGGAACCGCTGAAGAATTTTTGTCAAGATCTCCGAGCTCATCAGTCGGAGCTGTGTTGCCCAGGCTGTCGACTCACACGCGACGGTAAGGGTGTTGTCCTCGATGGCAATGGGATTGGTTCGTGCGGCAATATCGGCTCCAACAACATCTACCCACGAAACCAAGAGTTGCGATTTTGCCAACGTGCCACTCCAGCCAAGATCGACTGTGAGGTTATCCAGCACCGAACCCAAGCCTCGAGGATCACGACCCGGGGTAAAGGGTGCTTCACCAGGGGCGTCCATGTCGCGGCGTTGGCGCGGGCCTCCCTTGCGCCTAGATTTAAAGGGAAGGCCCGTGGCTCGTGATTTAAGCCTCTCGTACATCGATGATGACTCGTTGACGTCGGCGGTTTGTTTCACGTGAAACATTTCCTCGTCGTTGGATTGATCGACGTGAGCTTGATCGTCGCCCTCACTATTAGTCACGACACATCCCGGCAGATCGTTCCACGGCTGACACTAAAGACCTGGTTGAGTAACGCCTCTGGCACATCCCCTCGAACAGCCGCGGTAATAAAGACCTGCTCGAAGTCGCTGACCGCAGCCGCGAGGCGCTCGCGACGCGAGGTGTCAAGCTCGGCAAAAACGTCATCCAGGATAAGAATGGGATCTCCGAGCACCGACTCGGCGCGGAGTAATCGGGCCGCCCCCAGTCGGAGGGAAAGCGCGAAAGACCACGTCTCCCCGTGGCTGGCATAACCCTTTGTGGGAAGCGAGTTGAGCGAGAAATCAACGTCGTCCCGGTGGGGGCCATAGAGCGTCATGCCGCGTTCGAGTTCAGTTAACCGAGACGCGGCCAGAATTTCGAGAAAGGCCTTGGCTATCTCGGGTTGGCCACTCTGGGCGGAGGTCGTTGGGATGCTTTCCTTCATCACCAATGATGGATGATGATTCGCACCGGCAATAGATTGGTACGCGTCCGAGATAGGAGTGGCGAGATCATGAACCAGCCGGCGACGCTCGACCATGATTTCTGATCCAAGAGTTGATAGGCGCTCATCCCAGATGTCTAAGGTAGTCAGTGTTTCACTTTTACCGTTCACTACCCTTGCGGTCTTCAGCAGTGTGTTGCGTTGTTTAAGAGCGCGCTCATAATCACTGAGGACTGACACAAGCCGTGGTGTTCTTGTCACAATCAGCTCGTCGAGAAAACGCCGGCGGTTTGCCGGGTCCCCTCGAATGAGGAGAAGGTCCTCGGGGGCGAAAAGCACCGTCGCGATGTATCTGGGAAAATCACGCAGTTTCGCCGCCGAACGATTGAACTGGGCCTTATTAGCACCATCTCGATTAAGTTGGGCTTCCAGCAAGATTTGCCGGTCTTCGTGGCTGAGGTGCACACGGATAATTGCCGCGTCTTCTCCCATGCGAATCATCGCGCTTTCCGCGGTGGAGCGATGCGAGCCGAGGGTGGAGAGGAAATTTACGGCCTCAACGAGGTTTGTTTTTCCCTGACCGTTTGAGCCGACAAGAACGACAGATCCCGGCTCCACCGTAATGTCGGCTTGGGCATAGTTGCGAAAGTCCCGAAGACTTATCGAACTCACTCGCATGTGAAGACTCTCGGCGTGAAGCTATTAATTTCTAGCGCAGCAAAAGGTTTGGCTGGAGGAGATAACGGTATGGGTTCTCCGTGTTGCCTTCCTTCGAAGTTTGGCTCGTGATGAGAACGGGACCCGGCTTGCCTGGGTTGTCAACCGAGGTGAACGCGATGCGGGTGAATTCGGAATGGACCGCACCCAGCCCGTCCAGGAGGAAGTCTGGCTTGAGAGAAACGACGACTTGTGCGGGCCCTGTAATGGCTGCGTCAATAGTTTCGGAAGCTTGCGCTTGCTCTCCCCCGATGGCTTCAAGCCTGAGGGTGTTGTTCTCGAAAGTAAATCTCAGGGCGGCCTCACGCTCGACGA
>JBLHYZ010000113.1:0-4218 GCA_047631115.1 Alpinimonas sp.
CCTTGGCCTCGCTCGTCATGCGCCCGTGCAGTGCTTCGATGCGCTTGGACCCCAGTACCGGATGCTCGCGGAGCAGCGCCGTCACCGACTCCACGGAGGCTTTTGGGGGCGCTGCCGCCGACGGAGCATCATCGAGGAGTGTCTCGGCGTCATCCTCGGGTACCCCTGCCGCATCAATGGCGGGGCACACGACAAAAACCTGGCGCCCCTGGTCCAGCTCTTCACCAACGCGTTCCCAGACCCGCGAAAGCCAGGCCGGGTGCGCGGCGAGCGCCACGGCGTGCGACGTAATACCGGCCCGCCCCTCGGGGAGCCCCACGATTGTTGAAATATCGAGGTCACCAAACACCGTCATGGCCACTGTGCGCGGAATGGGTGTGGCAGTCAGCACCAGAACGTGCGGGGTGATGTTGTGTCCTTTGAGGCGCAGTGCCTGGCGTTGCTCCACACCGAACCTGTGTTGCTCATCCACGACAACCAAACCAAGATCAAAGAACTCCACGTTGGCACTGAGGAGCGCGTGCGTGCCTATGATGATGCGGGACTGTCCCGAGACAGTGCGCAATAATGCCTGACGCTTGGCCGCGGCAGGCAACTGGCCCGTGATGAGGGTGGGCATCAGTGTCGCTGCGAGGTCCGGGCCCAGCGCCTTGGTGATGGAACGCAGGTGTTGAGAGGCCAGAACCTCAGTGGGCGCCAGCAACACAGCTTGGCCGCCCGAGTCGGCGACCTGCAGCATCGCGCGCAAAGCTACGAGGGTCTTACCGCTGCCGACCTCCCCTTGAACGAGTCGATTCATGGGGGCGGGGCGGGTGATATCCGCCGCGATTTCTGCGCCAACGTTGATCTGGTCGGGCGTGAGCGTGAAAGGGAGGGAAGCGTCGAGACGGTCGAGGTATCCGCCGGCTGTGGGTGGCCGCGGCGTTGAGTCGCGCATTTGCGATTTGGCCCGCTGGTCGAGCAAGGCGACTTGCAATACGAAAGCCTCGTGAAAGCGCAGAGTGTCCTGAGCTTTCTGCCACTCGTTGTCGGTCTCGGGCTGGTGAATCTTGCTCAGGGCGTCGAGCCAGCTCAGAAGTTTGCGTTGCTTACGAACTGATTCCGGCACAGGATCGGGCAAACCTTCGGGTAGCTGAGCGAGCGCGGTGAGCGCCAACTCCATTGCCTTGCCGATCTGCCAGCTGGCCAGAGTGCTGGTTGCCGGATAAATGGCGATGGGAGTCAGAGCCCACTTGCGGGCATCCTGATCGCCGGTCTCGCCGTCATCCTCAAACAACTCATAGTCGGGATGCGCGAGCTGCAGCCCCCCGCGGTACTCGCCGACCTTGCCGGCAAAGATTCCCCGCACGCCGGCGTGCAGGTCTTTGGCCCGCCATGCCTGGTTGAAGAAGGTGAGGGTCATGATGCCGCCGGAACGCCCATCCGTTATGCGAACTTCGAGAAGTGACCCCTTCCGGGCGCGCATCGGTCTCTCGCGAACATCTAACACCTCAGCAACGATGGTGACGTTCTCATCGATTGGAACGTCTGTGATGGCGGTGAGCTCACCGCGACTGGCATAACGGCGCGGATAGTGGGCGAGCAGGTCCCCCACGACAAGCATGCCAAAGGCCTTCTTAAAAACGCCGGCCGAGCGCGACCCCAGAACGTTCTCCAATGAAGAGTCCAGAGTGATGTCTCGACTCGTCGCAGAGGCAAAGGCTGGCACGAGACAAGTTTACCCAGGACCCTCACCCCCTAGGCTTATCGACTGTGACACGGATCATTTCAGGCTTCGCCGGCTCCAGAGAGCTCAGGGTTGCCCGCGAAGGCACTCGCCCCACCAGTGACATGGTGCGCGAGGCAGTTTTCTCCGGACTCGATTCGCGTGATGTGTGTGAAGGCGCCCGCGTGCTCGATTTATATGCCGGATCAGGGGCTCTCGGGCTCGAGGCCCTCAGCCGCGGTGCCTCCAGTGTGGTGCTCGTCGAAAAGGGCATTCAAGCAGGCAAGCTCTTGCGCATCAACGCCGAGATGGTGCGCTCCGTCGGAAACCTGAGCCCGGTGGCCGTGAGTGTCTCGGTTATCGCCGTCAGTTCGTATCTTGCGTCGCTGACAAGCCGCAGTGCTAGCGGTGCCGGGTTTGACCTCGTGTTCATCGACCCGCCCTACGACATGCCTGAGGATGAGGTTGCCGCGGCGCTCACCGCGCTCGTGCCCGCGCTCAACGACGGAGCAATTGTCATGCTGGAACGCAGCACACGCTCTCCCACTCCAACACTGCCCACTGGCCTCGAACTCGACCGCAAGAAAAAACACGGCGAGACCACCATCTGGTGGCTCGAGAACGTCGTTACCAACCAGCCCTGACCGTTTTCGCCCAGCGCTATTCGTCCAGCAAATCCTCAGCTTCGGGGCAGCAGATGTCCCTATGCTCAGGGAATCAAGGGGAGTACTCCGACACAGTCGGCTCGTCACTACGGATGCGTGTTGCATCCCGGGCCACCGGTTCTCGTTCGCGGGAATGGAGAAGACCTTGGCAACAAGGCTGGAGCCTCTCAGTGAACGTCACTCCCCTTATCTGGATCATCACGATCGCCGTCACGATCGCATTCTTCATCTTTGAATTCTTTGCTCATGTGCGAACCCCGCACGAGCCATCCATCCGGGAGTCCGCCCGGTGGTCAGCCTTCTACATCGGTCTGGCTCTGCTGTTTGGTGTGGGCATCGGCGTTTTCTCCGGCTGGACCTTCGGTGGCGAATATTTCGCTGGCTACCTCACCGAAAAGGCCCTCTCGATCGACAACCTCTTCGTGTTCCTGCTTGTCATGACGGCATTCGCTGTGCCACGCGCCTATCAACAGAAGGTCCTGCTGTTCGGTATCGCGATTGCATTGGTCATGCGCGGCATCTTCATCGCCGTCGGCGCGACCCTGATCGCCAACTTTTCGTGGATCTTCTATCTCTTCGGTGCGCTTCTCCTGCTCCTGGCCTACCGTCAGGCCTTTACCCACGGCGAGTCGAACCCCGCCAATGGTCGCTTCTTGCAGTTCGTGAGGCGGCACCTCTCGGTGACCGACGAGTACCACGGCGACAAACTTACGATCCTTCGAGACGGCCGCCGGTTCGTGACACCGATGTTGCTTGTCCTTGTCACAATCGGGCTGGTCGACCTGATTTTCGCGGTCGACTCTATTCCGGCGATTTTCGGGCTGACCGATGAGGCGTACATCGTCTTCACAGCCAATGCCTTCGCCCTCATGGGTCTGCGCCAACTGTATTTTCTCATCGGTGGCCTGTTGCAACGCCTGGTCTACCTCGCCCAGGGACTCGCAGTGATCCTCGCGTTCATCGGAATAAAGCTCGTGCTGCACGCGCTAAAAATCAACGAGCTGCCGTTCATCAACGGTGGTCAGTCGGTTCCGTGGGCCTTCGATATTCCGATCTGGTTCTCGCTTCTCTTCATCGGAGCCACGATTGCGGTAGCAACCGTCGCAAGTCTCATCAAAACCAGAGGCCAGCGCGTCGCGGCCAGCGAGCCAAACGTCTCCCAAGAGACCGAGAGCTGAGCGGAAATCTGCGAACTCCCTACGAGGTCTCGCCATTCCAACCCGAGTAGGGGTTCCAACCGTTCTCGGAGATAACGGTGTCGCCCAGGTTCACCCGCGGGTTCTCACCTTCACTACATGCCCCAACGGTACCGATGGCTAAGAAGCCTTCGGGCAGCAAGGCTTCGGCAGAAAACGTCATCAGCAACGCGTGATCTTCGCCGGCAAACAAAATGGCCTGACGCGCTCTGGCCGCATCCACGGCCATCTCGATGGCAAGGTTTCCAGCCAGGGCATCAATAATCTGTTCATCGAGTTGCATGATGACATTGCTGGCGCGGGCAATGCGCCCGGCATCCATAACGAGGGAGTCCGAAATATCCATCGCCGTGTGCGCTCCCGCAAGCGCGCCAACGACCCCCTGCGAGATGGGTGGCATTGGGGCAAGCTGAGCCTGAAGGGCAGAGTGTCGAGCGGTTGCTCGCTCCCCAGCGAACAACGCGGCCAATCCCATGCCAGCAAGCCCCAGGCGACCCACCACGGCAATAACGTCGCCGACCTGGGCGCCAGATCGCAGGAGCGGCTCACGGCCCTCTAGGTCGCCAAAAGCCGTCACGCTAAAGGTGAGAACGCTCGACACGCTCAAGTCTCCGCCCACCACGCCGCACCCCGGTGCCAGCTCGAGGCAGGC
>JBLHYZ010000114.1:0-4210 GCA_047631115.1 Alpinimonas sp.
TTCAGAGCATTCTGCAAGCAACCTGAAAGGCCTTACAAGATCAGCGCGAGAGCGTCCGCGAGGCCGTCTTCCAGCACCGAACCGCAGGTTTCGGTAGAGACAGCGACAACTTCTTCTGGTGCTCCGCCCATGGCGACCGCGCGGCCCAAGCTTCCGGCCCATTCGAGCATTTCAATGTCGTTGCGCCCATCCCCGGCCGCGACGACATGGGCCCGGGGAGTGTTGAGGTGCTGGCGCACGCGTTCCAAGGCGGTGGCTTTGTTGACACCATCGGGGGAAATATCCAGCCACGCTGTCCAACCGATCGAATAACTCACGCGATGCAATCCCATGCGTTCTACGACAGCCAGAAAGTCTTCTGTTTCGTGATCGGGGGAGACCACGACGACACGGGTGGCGTTGCGGTGTAGCAGTTCTTCGAAGGGAACTTTGTGCGTGGCATCCGTTGCATCAACACCGGGAAATGGCTCGGTGTAGTAGTAGTCACCCTGATCGTCTTCAACGGCATAACGCCCATCTGGAAGATGGGGGCGGATGGTGCGCAGCACGTTCTCGGGATTAAACGTTTCAACGTACTCGGCACGGTATCCCTGTGACGCCATGGCGTCCTTGCGAAGAGTGACGGCTCCGTTGGAGCACACTATCCACTCGGGGGTGAGCCCCAGCCGATTCAAAACGGGGATCGTGTCACGGGAGGATCGCCCGGTAGCGAGCATGACCTCGTGACCGAGGTTGGCAACGCGGGTGACCTGAAACCGAACGGCCTCCGAGATGTCACCCCGTTCCGAGAGCAGTGTTCCATCAATGTCGAGGGCCACAAGCAGGCGTTGGTCTTCTGAGGCGCGCATTAGGCGTTTACCGGATTCATGATCTCAAGGCCACCGAGGTAAGGGCGAAGTGCCTCGGGCACGATGACCGATCCGTCGGCCTGCTGATGTGTTTCGAGAATGGCCACGAGCCAGCGTGTTGTGGCCAGTGTTCCATTCAGGGTGGCGACCGGAGTGGTCTTTCCGTTCTCGCCGCGGTAACGGGTGTCGAGGCGGCGAGCCTGATACGTCGTGCAGTTGGAGGTGCTGGTCAGTTCGCGGAAAGCATCCTGAGTGGGAACCCACGCCTCGATATCAAACTTGCGAGCAGCGCTGGAACCCAAGTCCCCGGCGGCCACATCGATGACGCGATAGGAGAGGCCCAAGCTTTGCAGCATGCCTTCCTGCCAGGCAACGAGGCGGTCGTGTTCGGCCTCCGCTTCCTCCGGCGTCGTGTACACAAACATTTCAAGCTTGTTGAACTGGTGCACGCGGATGATGCCTCGGGTGTCTCTGCCGCCCGAGCCCGCTTCGCGGCGGTAGCACGTGGACCATCCGGCGTAGCGCAGGGGGCCATCGCTCATATCCAGAATCTCGGCGGAATGGTATCCGGCGAGCGCCACCTCGCTTGTGCCTGTGAGGTAAAGATCATCAGCCGGCAGGTAGTAGATCTCGTCGGCGTGTTCGCCGAGGAAGCCCGTGCCCTCCATTATTTCGGGGCGCACCAGTGTGGGAGTAATAAGAGGAATGAAGCCGGCTTGCAGAGCGCGGTCAAGAGCCATATTCATGAGGGCCAGCTCGAGGCGGGCCCCAATTCCGCGCAAGAAGTAGAAACGGGCGCCAGAAACCTTGGTGCCGCGAGCGATGTCGATGGCGCCCAGCATCTCGCCGAGCTCAAGGTGGTCGCGGGGTTCGAAGTCGAAAGTGGGGGCCGTGCCTACCTCGCGCAGAGTGACGAACTTCTCTTCGCCACCAGCGGGAACACCCTCCAGAATGGGGTTCGCAACTTTTCGAATGGCAACGTCGTAGGCTGCTTCGACCTCAACGACCACGGCACTGGCGTCTTTCACGCGAGCCGATAGCTGCTGAACTTCGGCAAGAAGTGCTTTCTTCTCATTCCCTGCAGCCTGGCCGACCTTCTTACTAAACACGTTCTGCTCGGCACGAAGCTCTTCAAAGGTTGCGAGCGCAGCACGACGAGCAAGGTCGGCCTCTATGGCGTCATCCACAAGCGAAACGGCAGCACCGCGGGCCTCCTGGGAACGTCGAAGGACATCAGGGTTCTCGCGCAATACAACGGGGTCAATCACCTCCCCAGTTTACGGCTACCTCCCTGTGGGTTCGGTCCGGTGGGTTCGGTAAGGGGGTTGCGGTCCAGTGGGTTGGGTAAGGGGGCCTTGGGTGACAAGCTGGGGTAATGACACCCGCAATGACACCCGTGATGACCGCAGCAGTCCTCACCATGTTTGGTGGCCCAACTGCCCTTGAGATTCGCCACGACTGGCCGCGCCCCGTTGCCCAGCCGGGTTGCGTGTTGGTGAAGGTCACCGCGGCGGCTGTGAATAACACCGACATCTGGACGCGGGAGGGTGCTTATGGCCTGCCAGAAGACCCCGATGCGCGCGCTGGTTGGAAGGGAACATTCGATTTTCCCCGTGTTCAGGGCGGGGATGTCGCGGGCATCGTGGTTGAGGTTGGAGAAGGGGTTACCGACACGCTGGTGGGTCGCCGCGTCGTGATTGATCCCGCTCTTTACCCGTCACTAGAAGACGTTGCGACACCAGTGGGTTATCTGGGAAGCGAAGCCGATGGTGGTTTCGCTCACTTCGTAGCAGTCGAGGCATCCCATGCTCATGATGTGCACGATTCTCCCCTGTCTGATGCGCAGTTGGCCTGCCTGCCCGTGGCTTTTGGAACAGCGATGGCGATGCTGGATCGCGCCCAGGTCCGCTCCGGCGAGACCATCTTGGTGACAGGGGCTTCGGGCGGAGTGGGGCTAGCCCTCGTGCAACTGGGTGCGGCACTCGGTGCTCGCGTGCTGGCGATCACCAGCGGATCGAAGGGCGATACCGTTCTCACTCATGGTGCGACCAAGGTTTTTAGCCGCGATTCGCCCGACCTGATGGAGCGCATTGCGGCAGAAGCTCCCAGCGGTCTGGACGTCGTGGCCGACATTGTCGGTGGTGACGGGCTTGCCTCCCTCATGCCTTTGCTGCGGGATAACGGCCGGTGGGTGATTGCCGGAGCCGTCGCCGGGCCGGTGGTGGAGTTCGACCTTCGTCGCCTCTACCTTCACAACGTGCAGCTGATTGGCTCGTCGATGCACACCCGCGTTCACTTTCGCCGCCTGGTCGCGCTCGCCCGCGAAGGCGCTGTGCAACCACTGGTCAGCGCGATCTTTGCGCTGACCGATATCGCTGTGGCCCAGGAGGAGTTCTTGGCGAGGCGACACGTCGGCAAGATAGTTCTTCTGCCGAACGGCAGCTAGCCCGCCAAAGCTGGCGGACGCGAGTGACCCGCTAGTGAGCGGCTAGTTGCCGAGAATGTTATCGAGCCACGCCCGTGCGTCGGTGAAGGCCTGGTCGGCGTAGTGAGAAGGATGCGCGATTGGCGCACGGTCAGCGCGCGGGTAGGAACCTAAGAAGATGACCCCGGGGCTGAACCGGCGAAGGCCGAGGAGGGCATCCGCCATGCGTTCATCTTTGATGTGACCGTCAGCGTCGATGACGAACCGGTAGCGGCCCATGCTGTCGCCGATGGGGCGGGACTGAATGAGACTGAGGTTCACGCCACGTGTGGCGAACTGCTCCAACATCTCTAACAGGGTTCCCGCGCGATCTTCGGGTAACTCAATGATGAGGCTGGTCTTGTCGCCCCCGGTGGGTTCGGGCAAGTCGGTGGTGAGGCTGACCAAAACGAAGCGAGTGACGGCGTTGGGGTTATCGCCAACGTTGGTGGCCAAGACTTCAACGGCGTAGTGCGTTTCAATTCCCGCCGGGGCGATGGCAGCATCAGCGGTGCTCGTCTCGAGAAGGCTCGCGGCGGCGGCCACGTTGGAGGAGGAGGGGATGTGACCGTGGTGGGGAAGGGTCGCATTCAACCAGTTTCGGCACTGACCGTAAGCCACTGGATGCGCATTAATAATGGTCACGTCTTCTAGCTTCGTTCCCGGGGTCGCCACGAGATCAAAGCGCACGGGAACGAGGTATTCGCCCGTGATGCGCAGGTTCGGGATGTTTGCCAAGGCATCCTGGGTCGCGGTCACGCCCCCTTCGATGGAGTTCTCAATGGCGATCATGGCGGCAACGCTGCGGCCCGAAACGACATCCGCAAAGGCTTCCCCCACGTTGTTCACCGAACGCCAGATAGCGCCCTCGGCCTCGGGTACCTGCTTGAGTGCCGCC
>JBLHYZ010000115.1:0-4197 GCA_047631115.1 Alpinimonas sp.
TCTCGCAGGTCAGCAACGGATGATTCAACGCGCGAACCCTGTCCCTGGAGGCGAGGAGTGCCTCTCGTTGTGCGGGCCAGAGAAGGGGATCTACCCTGAGGGCCAGATTGAACCGGGTGGTCAAGACGCCCGTGCGGGCAGCGGTTAGGTAGGTTTCAACATCTGCTTCTTCGACCCAAGCATCCTGCACCCAGGTGACGCCTTCTTGGGCGTAGTGCTCGTTTGCTAGCTTGAGGGCCTGCAATCGGAGGTCCTCAGAGTGAGGAGGGCAGACGGCCATGATGAGATCGATGGCACCCTGTTCTTGCAGGGTGCCAAGCGGCGATCCGTCGGCTCGGCGCACGATCCGGCCCAGAACGGGCTCGGGGGAGGAAGAGGTTATTCCTGCAGCCGCGAGGGCAGCAGAATTGACCCAAAGAGTGTGGTAATCCCAAGCCCGAAGAATGACGGGCCGGTCCGTTACATCGAGCCACCGTGCATCAAAGTGGCCGTGAGGTGTGAGGGTCGCGTCGTAGCTCGCCCCCATAATCCAACCATCACCAGGATTCTGTTCAGCGAAGATTTTGACGCGATCGATGATCTGCTCCACGGAAGTGCAATCGCGAATGCGAGGACCGAGTTCTTCCAGTCCACCGAGAATGGGGTGAGCGTGTCCTTCACCAATGGTCGGCATGAGGACCCCGCCATCAAGATCAACTTCGGTCACTGTCGTGTCGGCGTCTGTCGGAGGGCCGGCGAGCAACGCGAGCGCTTCCGCACCGAGGGCAATAATAATTCCATCGCGCACAGCGAGAGCATCAGAATCCGTTACAGAATCTAGCCGGCCGTCAGGGGAGTCTCCATAAAAGCCACTGATGACCGTTCCCCCGGTAAAAACTGTTGTTCCCATTGCCGCCATCCACGTCTCAATAAAATTCTTCAGTGTGAGCTTAGGTGAGCATGTGTGCCCCTTGTGGTTCGAGAAGAAACCCTAGACCAGAACAGAGTCCACTTCCGGCTCTGCGGACTCTGCGGACTCTGCCTCCGCCTTGTGGCGCTTGACGGCGGCAACGCTGGGTAAGAAATACGCCGCGACAAGAGACAGCAACAGTGCGGTGATGGGAACCCACATGCCTGCCAAGAACGCATCCCGCAATGTGGCCGGAGAGAAGTCAACCCCTACGACGCCGAAGAAAATAACTCCAACGACGGCGACCCCGAGGGCTGATCCGACCTGCTGAACCATGCCAAAGACACCCGAGGCGGCTCCCGCGTTGGTCGTTGCGGTGTTGGCAAGGGCCAAGTCAAGCAACGGCACAATCTGAAGGGTAAGGCCAAGGCCGGCGAGAGCCATTGGCAAGATGAGGTCGGGACCGGTCAAGGCATCTCCGGTCTCACGCACAATGGCGGTCATCCAGAAGAAGCCGCTGACCTGAGCGGTGGCCCCGGCAGCGATGAGCCACTTGCCCAGTAGTGGCCCCAGCGGAACGGCTACACCGCTCCCCACAAGAGCGCCGAGGCTAAAGGGAAGAGTCGCCAGGGCAGCATCGATAGCAGAGAAGCCCAGTCCAATTTGTAAGTAGAGCACCAGCACCAGGAAAAAAGCGCCAATGGATGCCGAGAAGGTGAACTGCACGATGGAGCCGGCAGCGTATCCGCGGTTGCCGAACAGGCTCGGCGGAACCAGAGCAGACCCCTGCAGGCGATCACGACGAGCCTGGTACCAGACGAACGTGGCCAAAACGAGTGGGCTGGCGATGAGCATCGCCCAAATCCATGCCGCCCAGTCTTCCTCCCGACCTTCGATGAGGCCGAAGACTCCGAGGAAAAGTCCGACAGAAACGAGAACAACACCCAAGATGTCGAGACGAAGAGCGTGAGTGGACCGTGACTCCGGCACGAAGATGAGCGCCATGACGAAGAGGGCGATTCCCACCGGAATGTTGATCAGAAAAATGGAACGCCAGCCCAGGTCGAAGGCGTTGCCGGTCACGAGCAGCCCACCGATGAGCGGACCTGCCACGGCGGCAAGGCCGGAGATGGCCCCCAGGGCACCAAAGATGGGCGCGCGCTCTTTGGGGGCGAACAGAACTTGGATGACCGAGAGGACCTGCGGAATCATCAAGGCCGCGAACAGCCCTTGAACGATGCGGGAGATAACGAGCATGTCGCCCGTGACGGCACCGGCGCAGGCGGCCGACGCGACGGTAAAGCCTGCCACGCCAATGAGAAACATTCTCTTGCGCCCGAAGATATCACCCAGACGTCCGCCGGTGATCAGGAGAACAGCGAAGGCCAAGATGTACCCGCTAATGATCCATTCAAGCTGTGATGCTGAGGCACCCAAGTCTTCTTGAATCGAGGGGAGTGCCACGTTCACAATGGTGGTGTCGAGCAAATCCATGAAGGATGCGACGATCAAAATAACGACAACAACGACACGTTTTTGCACGCGAAAACTACTCTCTTAACATGGTTGCCCCCGGCGGCCATGAGGTACTGCAGGGGTAAACCCCCAGTCTACGTTCTTGGGAAAGAATCCCTAGCGGAAGTTCACGAACTGAAGGTCAACTTCGAGGTCGGCGCCCTTGAGCAGAGACATCGTTGCTTGCAGGTCATCACGACTCTTCGAGGTCACACGAACTTCTTCGCCCTGGATCTGCGTCTTGACCGTCTTGGGAGCCTCATCACGAATGAGCTTGGTCACTTTTTTGGCGTGCTCTTGGTCGATGCCCTGCTTGAGGGTTGCTTCGATACGGTATTCCTTGCCGCTGGCAAAAGGCTCTCCCGCGTCGAGGCTACGAAGGGAGATGCCACGCTTGATCATCTTTTGCTCCAGCACTTCGAGAACAGCTTTTACCCGCTCTTCAGCGCTGGCCTTCATAAGAATTTTCTCGCCACTCCAGCCCACAGAAGCTCCGACGCCCTTAAAGTCGTAGCGCGTCTCGATCTCCTTGGCCGCCTGATTGATGGCGTTGTCCGCCTCCATCTTGTCGACCTTACTTACGATGTCAAAAGAGGAATCAGCCATATCACCATGTTAGCGAGGGTGGGTGCTGAGGCCCACCCCTCGCCTTCGGCGAATTGTCAGGGCTTCCCGGCAGACTAGAGGGAATATGGCTTCCCAAAAAGTGCGTCTGCGCCGCACACTCATCGTTGCGGGCCTCGTCGTTGGGATGGTCTGGGTTATTTCGTCGTGCGCTGTGGCGAGCGTTGCGCCACCTCAAGCCGTTCTTCCTTTTCCTGTTGCCGAGCCGCTCCCGGTTCTTGCCGTAGACGTCGCCGTCGAAGATATTCGAACAACGCCGGTCAATATCTTGGCTGACGCGAAATGGGTGACCGAGACGGCCCAAGCGACGGGAATTCCCGAACGTACGCTGTTTGCCTATGCCGGGGTTGCTTTGCGCAAGTCAGCCACAGATCCCACCTGCCAGGTGAGCTGGAACACGCTGGCGGCCATTGGCTGGGTGGAATCGCACCACGGAACGATTTTTGGGGGCACCATTTTGCCCAATGGGTTTGCCAGTGAGCCCATCTACGGGGTGCCTCTTACCGGGGGAGAGTTCATGAACATTCCAGATTTTGATGACGGAAATTTTGATGGCACGGCGGAATATGATCGGGCGGTGGGCCCCATGCAGATCATTCCTGCGACCTGGGCCGCCTGGCACGTTGACGGCAACCTGGATGGTTCCGAAGACGGGCAGCAAATTGATGACTCGACCATGGTTGCCGCGGGGTATCTCTGTTTTTCTGGAACGGATCTCAGCACGTACACTGGCTGGGATAAGGCGGTAACTGCCTACAATCAGGCACCCCAATACATCATCGATATAGCGGCGAAAGCAGACGAGTACGCAGGCTCAGCACCGACCTTCTAATACATCTTCCGTGGCGATTTTCCCTTGGGGCTCTCCACGGGTATTCTTGTCAGGCGCGCTCGATTGTGTCTAACGTGGTTGGGCGTGCGAGGGCGAGTTACCCAAGCGGCCAAAGGGATCTGACTGTAAATCAGACTGCTCAGCATTCGAGGGTTCGAATCCCCCACTCGCCACAGCACAGAATAAGCGCCTACAGCCCAGTAAGTATATGGATTGTAGGCGCTTTGTCGTTCCCCCGTACTACCATTACGTAACAACAGATAACAGGCTGATCTGGCACGTATCTGGCACGTATCTGGCACGCGGGGGGCAATTATGGGCAGGTCACAGACCAAAC
>JBLHYZ010000116.1:0-4151 GCA_047631115.1 Alpinimonas sp.
CCGCCAAGTCTAAACCTCGGGCGTAGGCTGACAAGAGTGAATAAGACGTCGGTGCGCACCCTCGTGGTTGAGACAATTTCGCTGACCGACGTGCCCGAGATCCTGTCACTCCTCCCCGCCTCCAATCCACTGCTGTGGTGGCGCAAAGGCGCGGGCATGGTTGGCCTGGGCCACACCCTCTCCCTGGAGTTTTCTGGAGCCAATCGCATAACGGATGCAGCCCAAACCTGGCACGATATCGCTGCCGCTGCCGAGGTTTCCGACCCACTCGATATTCCAGGCACCGGACTCATTGCCTTTGGCACATTTACCTTTTCGGCCGACTCCGCAATGCCGAGTGTCTTAGTGATCCCCCGGGTTGTCATCGGCCGGCGAGATGGTCGCGGCTGGATTACCCGCATTCGTTTTGCCGAAGAAGCCGCAGACACAGGAATGATTCCCGTTATCCGGGCCGGTTCCCTCCCAACCGCTCAGGCCGCGGCCGAAGCCCTCGCTCTCTCCCGCTCCGCTCTCCCGGCGATTACAAAGATTGAGCATGAAGCTTCAGTGACACTTTCTCCGGGTGAGCAATCCGAAGCTGGATTCCTGGCGGCCGTCGATGACGCCATTGCTCGGATCCGCAACAATGACGTGAGCAAAGTTGTGTTGGCTCGGGATTTGGTTGGCCGCCTCGAAACTGAGGATGACATTCGCTCCACGATTGTGAAGCTCGCGCAGAGCTACCCCGACTGCTGGACCTACTCGGTCGGGGGCCTCATCGGTTCCAGCCCCGAAACTCTGGTGAGTGTTCATGCCAATCGCATGGATGCTCGTGTCTTGGCAGGCACCACCCACCGAGGTGTTGATGCCCTGAGCGACATGGAGTCCGCCGCTGAGCTCGCCTCCAGCACCAAGGATCTCGATGAACATGGCTTCGCGGTTCGCTCGGTGGTAGAAGCACTGACCCCCTTCACGAGCCACCTCACGACCAGTGATGGACCCTTTACTCTCAAGCTGCCCAACCTGTGGCACCTCGCTACGGACATTGCAGGTTCTCTTACCCAGGGGTCAACCTCACTGGACTTGGTGCAGGCCCTTCACCCCACTGCTGCTGTTGCCGGCACCCCCACGGTCAAAGCCATGGCCGTCATTTCGGAGCTCGAGCCCTTTGATCGCGGTCGCTATGCTGGACCCGTTGGCTGGATCGGCGCCGACGGCGATGGCGAGTGGGCCATCGCCTTGCGGTGCGCCCAGGTAACGGGTTCCACTATTACGGCCTATGCCGGCTGTGGCATCGTTGCGGAGTCCGTTGCCGAAACCGAGCTGAACGAGACGTTTATGAAGTTTCGTCCCGTCGTCGACGCCTTGGCCTAACGGGCCAGGATAACTTCGACAAGTTCGGGCCCGGCACCCGCGCCCGTGAGGGCACGTTCCAGCTCGCCGGCGTTGGTCACCTGCACGTAGCGCCAGCCATAGGCTGCCGCGAGGCTCTCAAAGTTAACCTCGTGCGGAGTGAAGAGCACACGCTCCACCGATTCAACAGAGGCGCTCTGCGCCACTTCCAGCAGATCAAAAATGGAACCACCACCGTCGTTACCCACGATGACCTGAATGCGAGGGCGTTCCTCGCCGCGGCCAAAAAGCATGGAGCCAGCATCGTGGAGGGTGGCAAGATCGCCCAGCAACACCCGAGTGAGGGCCGGAGCAGAAGCGAGGGCAATACCAACTCCGGTGGAGATGGTGCCGTCTATTCCTGCGAGGCCGCGGTTCGCGTGCACAGAAATCTTCTTACCCGGTAACCAGCGATCAGCAACACGGATGAGCCGAGAAGCGCCAAGAACGAGTCGATCGTGCGGCCAGCTAGAGCGCCACACAGCCGCGACCAGCATGTCCCGTGTCACTTCGGCGCGCACGGCAGCGAGTTCTCCCTTGACAAACACGCGTTGCGAAGCGGGGGTTTCTGCTCGGGCTGTTGTCAGGTCGGGAGCGCGCGTTTCGGGATGTGCCTCCAGCAATGCGGCCTCGTGCTCGGCAACGACGGTGCGACTGGCCGTGAGCCAGACACCGAGCCACGCTCGATCAGCTTCTCCAGGAGCAACGGTGACCCGATCTAGCACCCGGGCCACGTTATGGCCAGGGTTGTAGACCTCCGCTTGCGTTCCACGAATGACAATAGTTTCGATGCCGCGATCTCTATCGCCAATCAGGGCGGGAATCTCGCGGCTGAGGGTGGGGTGCCCGAAAACGATAACGCGTTGGATCTCGTCGACGAGATCTGGCTGAGCCAGCAATTCGCGGTATCCGACAATGAGATTTCGGCCGAAGCGAGCGCCACTGGCGATCTCGGCGAGGAGTGGCCAGCCGCCTTGGTGGGCAAGTTCCTCGGCGGCGGGGCCTGCCCCGGTTCCCGCGATCACGATGGTGCGAGGGCCACGCTGCAGTTGCGTCTGGGCGCCAGAAGGGGAGGGGGCGTCCTCTGATTTTGAAGAGGAGGAGGTTTTATCTGGCTTCGCCAATGTTGCTCCGAGAAGGTCCTCGAGCTGCTCCGCCGAAACACTTGACGAGAGAGGGTCTCGAAACGCGAGGTTGAGGTGAACGGGGCCGGGGTAGTGAGCATCCGTTGCCCGCGCATAGGCCTGAGCGGCCAAAGTGACGCCGCGTTCGTCAACGTCGGATTCTGGCATGGGGGCAGATTCGTCGATGCTCCACCGACTCGCCACGCCAAAGATGTCGGGTTGATGCGTGGTCTGGTTGCTGGCAATCCCTCGCAATTCCTCGGGGCGATCAGCGGTCAAGATGAGGAGGGGGACCCCTGAGTGGTGTGCTTCGAGCACCGCTGGGTGAAGGTTGGCAACCGCGGTGCCCGAGGTTGTGATGACCACTGTCGGTGCGGTGGTCTCGATGCTCAGCCCGAGGCCTAGAAACCCTGCCGCTCGTTCGTCAATGCGAACATGAAGCCGCACATCACCGAGGCGAGCCAGTTGCTCGGCAGCGAGCGCCAAGGCCTGAGACCGGGCTCCCGGCGCCACAACAATGTCTTGAACGCCGAGACGGATGAGACCGCCGAGTAAAGAGAATGCGAATTGGGTAGAGGGTGCTACCTCAGGCACGAGTGCCGGATCCGTCGTCTCCCGAGAGAGGCTCCCCTGGACTCGGCTCGGTGGGTAAAGGACCGCGGGGTTGAGGATTATTCAATCCACGCAGGAAATCGACATCATCATCGGGAGCGGACGGCCCAGTGCGGCTGGGACCAAAGTACCCGGCCACTCCACCCGGGCCACTCGGGCGGGGGCGGCCCCGGCCCACAAAGAACCAAAGAATCCCGCCCAAGGGGGTGACGAAGCAGATGATGACCCACAGTGCGCGCGGGAGTCCGCGAATTCTTGATTTGTCAATCAGGATGGCGTCGATGACGGCATAGACAAGAAAGGCGACAAGAATTGCGACGATGATAAGGAGTGCGCGGGCCATAATGAACACAGTCTAGGGTTCGCTGCCGAGCGTAGACTGAGAGCTGTGAAAAAAATTCCTGCCTGGTTGCCGTTCACGCTTCTGCGTCTCGCCTCCTTCATCGTTCCCCTCGTAGTGCTTTTGGCTCTTGGCGTTGAGGGCTGGATCTCCTCGTTGGCCGCTGCACTCATTGGCCTTTGTGTCTCCTACATTTTCTTCGCGCGCGCGCGCAACGTTGTCGCGGCGCAGATTCACACGGTGCGCACCCGCGAAAAGCCCCTCGTCCGGGCCGACGATGCCGCAGAGGATGCTGCTGTAGACGCAGCTAATTGAGCTAGAAGGCTAGAAGAAGAACCCGACAGTAAGGCCGGCGCCGAATATCAGCCCCACAAAGCTGGCCAACTTCAGAGAGAGCACGTATTCTCCCGGAGTCTTGGCCGTTCCGGCAATGACGCACGCTGGGAGAGCCACAAGTAACCCAAACTGCACCAGCCACACCAACGGGTACAACATCGCGAGCACCGCAGCCAGGGCAAACGGGACAAGCAAGAGTGCGCAGAAAGCGACAATAGACGCACGACGCCCCATCCGAACAGCCAGAGTTTTCTTTCCGGCTTTCGTGTCTGTGGCAATGTCACGAATGTTATTGACCATGAGAACCGAGCATGCGATCAGGCCTGCGCCGATTCCGCCAAACCAACTCTCAACGTTAATGACTCCGG
>JBLHYZ010000117.1:0-4116 GCA_047631115.1 Alpinimonas sp.
TGATGGTGCCATCTCCGGCGATGTAGTTCTTTCCGCTCCCGGCACGGTACTGCTCTGCCAGTGGGTCGCTCGAACATCCGGTTATTCCAACGAGGAGAACTATGCCCAGGCCCAGAGCCGACAAGATGCTTTTCTTCATACTGCCCCTACATCGAGGGCGTTTTTAGAAAGCGCCTTAGCGGGATCCGCGTAACCGACCTCCATGAATCCGAGTTCCGGACGTTGTTGGTCAACGAGTTCCAGAGTCGTGATGCTCGAGAGCGCGCATCGTCGTGACCGAGGGTCGTGAAAAAGTCGTTGCTTATTGACACTCCGGTGCACCATCCAGATCGGAAGTTGGTGGCTCACAAGCACAATGTCGCCATCAATGCCGTCGGTCATTGCGTGCACCATGGCGTCGGTCATCGCGGCCCGCATGCGCGCGGCGATACTGCGGTAGGGCTCGCCCCAGCTGGGTCGAAAAGGGTTGATCAAGTAGCGCCAGTTGGCGGGATTCCTCAGAGCGGAATCGGTCCCGCGCATGCGCTTCCCCTCGAAGGCGTTGCGGGGTTCCATAACGCGCGTATCGAGGCTGACGGGCAGATTCAGGATGGCGGCGATTGGGGCAGCGGATTCTTTCGTGCGCTGCAGCGGCGAGGCGATGAGACGCGAGATGACGCGGTCGCGAGAGGCCAGATCATCAGCCGCCAGAGCCGCCATGTGGTGACCGAGCTCAGACAGGCCAAAGTTGGGGAGACGTCCATAAAGGACACGGTCGGGGTTATGAACCTCGCCGTGACGCACTAAATGAAGCTGTCTGGTGACCACCCCTTAAGTTTACGGATGCCCACCCTATGAATTCGCCGAGAGCCGTCTACTATCAGCAGCTCACAGACATGAAGCGTTACTGCTAAGTTGACCTCTAGGGCGCGGTTTTGTGTTCTCACTTTCAGAAACAAAGTTGG
Organism: Alpinimonas sp.; assembly: GCA_047631115.1. Lineage (GTDB taxonomy): Bacteria > Actinomycetota > Actinomycetes > Actinomycetales > Microbacteriaceae > Alpinimonas. Next base: position 945 of record JBLHYZ010000117.1, read on the forward strand.
GGAAACCACCGTGAAATTTGCCGCCGACTGCCTCGCCGCAACAGGTCTCGACAGCACCCAACTGGGTATCGGTTTCGCCATTGCTTTGGGCGCCGTTGCCGTGGGCCTTGCCATTTTTGGCCGCTCTTGGCACAACCGGGCCGCCCTCGCCCTCGCCCCTTTGCTAATATTGGTCGGCATCGCCAGCATGGGTGGTCTCGCCCTCGCCCCCTCCAACCACGCCCAGGCTGCCACGAGCTGTGAAACAGCCACACCCACCGCAGAGTCCACGGGAGCCGCCCCCGTCTTACAGGCCATTGTTTATGGCGACTATAGAATTGCGTCCCCTTACGTGCCGGATCCAAGGGCATACCCCAGCTTGAACGCGGCAACAGTGTATCTCCCCATCTGCGAATGGAACCAGTTCTCTCTCTCGCCTGATTTCGAGCAACAGATCACCGCTTTGGGAGGCGGCACCATCTCCTACGCGGCAACAGGCCTCGTGGCTCCAGATGCGATGACCACCTCAGGAGTCGTCTCCTTCCACCCGACGAACACCGGCTACGGATCTGGCGACCGCTCGTTCGATTTCATCGTGACTGCCACCAGTGAGTTTGGAACCGACACGAAAACCTACACGGCAACAACCTATGAGGTTGGTTGTCAGGGCTAGGGTTGGCCCCTTAGCCCTGATAGTGGCACTAACCTGACACCACCCAACGGTGTAGTGGTTTCGCCATTGGTCTGGGCGCCATTTCCGTAAGCCTTTCCCTCTTTGGCTGTTCTTGGTGCAACCGGGCCGCCCCCGCCCACACCCCTTCACTGATTTTGGCTGGCATCGCCGGCATGGGGGGTCTCGCCCTATCGCGTAAACTCGGGGATTGTGACTAACCGCATCCTGATTAAGAACCTTTCCACTACGCCCGAGGGCCCTGTCTCCGTTTCTGGGTGGGTAGATACCGTGCGTGATCAAAAGAAGGTGCAGTTCGTTGTGCTGCGCGATGAGAGCGGTGCCGTGCAACTCGTGCATCCTCGCTCCGAAGAAAACGAACCCATCGCCGACAGCATCTCGGGCCTTGCCGCGGGAAGCTTCATTACCGTTTCTGGTGAGCTCAAGATTGACGAGCGCGTCAAGCTCGGTGGTCTGGAGATCAAGCTCTACGACCTCACCGTCGTCTCTGAAGCCATTGCTGAGACTCCTATCGCTGCTGACAGCAGCATCGACAAACGTCTTGACTGGCGCTTTCTCGACCTGCGCACCCCGCGCAATAGCCTAATTTTCCGCATCCAGACGACGCTTGAGCACGCCATGCGCACGTACTGGGTCGAGCGCGATTTCGTCGAGATCCACTCGCCCAAGCTAATGGCGAGCCCCAGCGAATCTAACGCTGAGCTGTTTGAGGTGGACTACTTCGAGGGCAAAGCGTACCTCGCGCAGAGCCCCCAGTTTTATAAGCAGATGGCGCAAGCCGCTGGCTTTGGCAAAATCTTTGAGATTGGGCCCGTCTTTCGCGCGGACCCATCGTTCACCTCGCGTCACGCCACGGAGTTCGTGAGTGTTGACGCTGAGATCTCGTGGATTGACAGCCACGAAGACGTCATGCGCATGCAGGAGGAGCTGCTCGTTGCCGCTCTCACCGCGGTGAAGAACAAGCACGGCGAAGAGATCAAGACCCACTTTGACGTGGATGTCGTTATTCCTGCGTTGCCATTTCCTCGCATTCCTTTAGCTGAAGCCAAGCGCATCGTGGCCGAGCGTGGCTACGAAGTTCCGCGCAGTGATGACGACATGGACCCCGAGGGCGAGCGCCAGATTGCCGCCTACGTTGCCGAGACGTTCGGTCACGAATTCGTTTTTCTCACCGACTACGCGGCCAGCATCCGTCCGTTTTATCACATGCGTGACGAAGCAGATCAGAACCTCACACGCAGCTACGACCTCATCTGGCGTGGCACCGAGATCACCACGGGAGCTCAGCGCGAGCACCGCATCGACGTTCTCACCAAGCAAGCTCAAGAAAAGGGCCTCGCCCCTGAAGAGCTCGCTTTCTACCTTGACTTCTTTAGATACGGCGTTCCACCCCACGGTGGATTCGGCATGGGTGTGGGCCGCGTCATGATGCTGCTGCTGCACCAGCCCAACCTGCGCGAGGTCACGTTCTTGTTCCGTGGCCCCAACCGCTTGACGCCATAAAGTTTTTGGGCAACAAAAAAGGGGCGCCCTTGCGGGCTCCCCCTTTTTTTGCGTTTAAGGCGGTGGTGCTACTTGGTTGCACCCATCTCGGTGAGCTTGGCGTGCAAAGCCGAGTCTGAAGGCTCCACCTGGTGTGTGCCGTCGGGGAAAGCGATAACAGGAATGTTCTTGCGCCCGCTAATGGCCTCGGCCTGAGCTGCGCCTTCCACAACGGCCTCAAGGTCGATGTAGTCGTAGTCGACGTTGAGTGTGTCAAGGAGCTTCTTCGAACGACGACAATCGCCGCACCATTCGGCTCCGTACATTGTGATTCGGGTATCAGTTTGAGCAGTCATGTCTTAATCGTACGTCCATCGTCGGCCGTTGAAAAGCCCCCCGACTCGGGGTTTAAACTCTTCCAGACGTTTCTTGACGATAAGGTAACCGCGGGGGCCTTCCGGCCACGTTCATCAACGAAAGGCATCACATCATGCAAAACTTCGGAGATTTCATCTGGTTCTTCCTAGTGAGCTTTCTTTTCATCGCCTACCTGATGATTCTGTTCTCGATCATCGGAGATTTGTTCCGCGACCACAAGCAGTCCGGCTGGATTAAAGCTGTATGGATCATCTTCTTGGTGGTGGTGCCTTTCATCACGGCTTTCGTATACCTGATCGTGCGCGGCCAGGGGATGGCAAAACGCCAGAACGCAGCTGTTCTCGAGGCGAAATCTGAGGCAGATGCTTACATCAAGCAGGTTGCAGGCACGTCGCACGCGGATGAGATTTCGAAGGCTCACGCTTTGATGCAGTCGGGCGCGATTACCGCTGAGGAATTCGCATCGCTGAAGACAAAAATTCTCGCGGGAGCATAATTTCACGTCAACACAACGGTTGAATCAAGAACGGCCCGGAGAAGCTCTCCGGGCCGTTCTCTCGTTAACGCTCGATAACCGCGCTATTCACAAGGCAAAGGTCGTCGTTTAAATCTCAATGTCTATTGCGGTTCGCGACGCAAACA
>JBLHYZ010000118.1:0-4111 GCA_047631115.1 Alpinimonas sp.
TACCCGTGAGATAACGCCACCGGTTGCGGAAGCGAAAGGTATTGCCGTGACGGGGGCTAACCCGCGCTGACATGGCTTAGCGTAATCCGCGTCCACGCCCGAGGTGTACTTGTAATCGTGCTCGTCAACGACTGGCGGAAGCCACGGAGTGTCCCCAACTTCAGGCTCTGGGCCTAGTTTGCATTCCGCGGATGCGTCTCGTGTCGCGGCAGCCTTATCGCCGAAACCACCATATTGGCACGTCGTACGATCCGGATGCCCAGGATTCTCGGGGTCCTCGCCCCAGCACTGGGCAAATTGAAGGTAATTCGAACCTCCCACACCGCTGCTCGGAGACGACGACTGAAGTCCGCCGGTCCAGCTGATCTCAACGGCCTGAGACAAGAGGCCCTGGGTTTGAGAAACCGTCACGGCAAGATTAGGCATCGGGGCGTCAACGCCGCCGTTCATGTCGTTGGCCACTGCCGTCAGCGTCACGCTACTGGAAGAATCGGCCTGCGCTGTGTTCGTGGATGTCACGGCAACCGCTAAACCGGTTGAAACGCTCACAAGCAGACCGACAATAATGCCGGTGGCACTCGCACTGAGAATCAGCGAATTTTTACGATGACGACGACGTAGCAACACAGCGACCTCTCAGGTGATGCCCACTGTTTTGTGGGCATGTCACGAGAATAAAAGTGCGAGGTGTCTGCTAGGTAAACTACAAGAGAATGATTTAGGCATTCAAAATGTCGTTTTAGTGTTTATGGTTTTAGTTTCTTTTTCTTGCCCAGGAGGTGCTGCATTTGAGGCGCAACGAAGGGCGGTACGATGGCCGCAAAAACCAGAAAAAGACCAGCCCCGAGCATCATATTTTGAGGGGCACCCCACGTGTCCTGAGCGAGGGAAAAGGGTGACGCCGAAACTGCTCCCGCTACCCCTGTTCCGCCGGCGACAGGGTTACCGTATTCATCGACGGCGGAACCGGCAGCACTCGTGGAGCCAGTTGATCCGGTGCCGCTCGCACCAGATGCGCTACCTCCATTACCCGAACCAGACACTGCCGTTTCGACCCCTGCCGCGCCGCCCGTGCCGGTGGTGCACTGGTTGGGGCCCTTTTTATCGCATTCAGCGGGCTGCGCTGCCGTGAGCGCAAGTTGGTTCGTGTCGGGGCTGTCGCCCGGCTTAAAAGTTGGGTTGTTGCAGCTTGTCGGGTCAAAAGCAGGTACGGCGGTACCTGGAATCCGGGCCACTTGCGCAAACCCGGCGATGACGAGGTTCATTGGCAGAGGTGAATAGCCTAAATCTGCAGCCTGTTGTTGACCTTCGCACAGCATGTACTTGGCAAATGTCGAGAGGGTTTTTCCCTTACCCGCAGTGAAGACTCCACCAACCTCCGTGGGAACAATCATGTACGAGTAGCTCGACATGGCATAGCTGCGGGGATCGGCGTTGTTGTAAACACCATCCAGAATCTGCGTCAAATCCGGAGCGATTTGAGCCTTGAGGAGCGCTACGGCAACCGAGTTAGCGGAAGGTTCCACGTAGTAACCGGCGGCGTTGAGCACCTTGGCTACGGGAAAACCTGCTTCGAGCGCATACGAGTACTCCACGTACGTGATGGCGCCGTCACCATAGTTTTGGCTCACATATCCAGCAACTCCCGAAGACCCGCTCTGATACTTGAAGTTCGCCAATGTTGGGAACTGTGATGTCATGCCTGTTTTCCAAAGCGAAGGGTACTGCTTCGACATCCACAGCGTGAACTGTGCGGTCGAACCAGAACCGTCCGATCGCACAACGGGGGTGATTCCCTTGTCTGGCATGGCGAGGCCGGGGTTATCGGCCGCAATTGCCGCGTCATTCCAGTTGGAAATGCTGCCGCTAAAAATCTTGGTGATCGTGTCACCACTGAGGCGAAGATTTGACACCAACTGGCCACCGATTTTGAGGTTGTACATCAACGAGGTCCCGCCGGCGACGATCGGCATGTAGGCAAAGCCACGCGGTGGCACCTCTGGCGGTGAGCCGTCCTCCGGGTTTGCTTGAAAAGGAATCTCGCTGACGGCATAGTCAACGGTGCCACCAATGTAGTCACGGCGACCGGCCGACGAACCCGTACCCGAGTAGTTAACCGTCATGCCGTAATTGGAAGCCACATTCTTGCGCCACTGATCAAGAGCGTTCTGTGACCAGGTTGAACCGGTACCCGTGATGGGGTCATAGGTTTCGGCGTGGGCAGCCGTGGCGCCTGAGAACGCCATGGCGCCTGCAAGAAATACTCCCAGACTCAGGCTGAGCAGACGACGGCTCCGGGAAATCAATGAAATCGAGCGTGGCGAACTCACGAGAGTATCTCCTTGGGGTCAGCGGCGGGAGGTGCTGCGCTGGCAGTGGCCTGGGCAAGCTCACGGGCGCGTTCCCGGCGGGCAGCAGAAATGGTGAATCGCATGGCGTCACGACCGGAACGGTCGACAGCAGCACGTTGTTGACGAGCAGAAAGCTGACCAGGGCCACGGCCACCAAAAACCCGGGCAGTGGCGAAAAGAATAAGAACGAGCAGGAGCAAAACCGCTGCCGTGCCAAACCCGCGGGCCACCATGTTGGGCTCGGGAGATCGCACGAAGTCAAATACTTGGAGCGGCAACGAAATCATCGGGCCTTCAAAAGGATTGAGATTCATGACCGAGGTCACGCCCGACGTGAGCAGCACCGGTGACGTCTCGCCAATGCCCCGCGCCGTGCCGAGAATGACGGCGGTGACCAGACCCGAACGCGCGGTGGGCAAAACCACATGCCAGACAGTACGCCACTTGGTGGAACCCAAGGCATATGCCGCTTCGCGAAGATTGCCGGCCACAAGACGCAGCACGACGTCCGATGCTCGAATAATGATGGGGAGCATCATGACCATAATCGCCATGGCTGCGGCGAAGCCGGAACGCTGGTGGGTAATAAGAGTGATGATGGCGGCATATACAAACAGGCCGGCCACGATAGAAGGCAGTGCTGTCATGGCGTCAGAGATTGTGCGCACGAACCGGGCGAATTTGCCGCCGATTTCATTCAAGAAAACAGCGGTGGTAATTCCTAGGGGAATGGCAAGCGATAAGGCCATTCCAATCTGGATGAGCGTGCCCACTATGGCGTGCGCAATCCCCCCCGTCGTCAACGGGTCGAGCGGACCAGCAAGACGCATGGTCTCAAAGAAAAAGTTCGCGTTCGGAAGGGCTTCTTGTCCGCGAAAGAGGGTGTAGACAACGACGAACAGCAGCGCACCGAGCAGAATCGCGGCCGCCGAATACAGCAGCGAAATCATAACGCGGTCTTTTACTTCTTGGCCGTCGGCCTTCAGAGAAACTAGTACGGCGTAAAAACCGAGGAACCCAATGAAAGCGATGACAGCCCAGCCAACTTGACCGGTAAGGGGTGCGAACCAGCCGAAGAGCAAGATGGCGACGGAGATTCCCGCTGCGGCAGCCCCCAAGACGTTGAAGCGCTCCTCGACAGGGGTTCCGTGAATGCGGCGGCGAGCCGCGGTTTCGACACCTTCAGAGCTTGGAATGAACGTGCGCGCTCGCGGGTTCTGGGTGCCGTCATCGAGAAGGCTCTCCACAAACGGCTTCGAAGTCGTGTCAGGAATAAGGGTCATGGTTAGCCACTCTCCGCTCCGGAACGCGAACGCGCCACAATGGATGACGCCGTGAAGTTAATTGCCAACGTGATAAGAAAAAGCACGAGTCCGGCCGCCATGAGCGCCGAAAGACCAAACTGACTGGACTCGCCATACCTCAACGCAATGAGAGAGGAGACCGAGTTTGTGCCAGTCTTCAAAAGCTCCCAGTTGATAACAAAGATGGGCGAAATAATCATGTACACCGCGATGGTCTCACCCAGTGCACGACCAAGGCCCAGCATGACGCCACCAATGATGCCGCCTTTACCAAAGGGGAGAACAACAGTTTGAATCATGCCCCAGCGCGTAGAGCCAAGAGCCAGAGCACCTTCACGCTCCCCCATGGGCGTTTGCGAGAAGGCCTCGCGCATAACGGAGGTCTGGGTGGGAACAACCATGAGCCCAACGACGATTCCGGCAATGAAAGCCGAGGAGGTGAATGCGCTGGCCTCG
>JBLHYZ010000119.1:0-4093 GCA_047631115.1 Alpinimonas sp.
ACCTCAACCCTGCTCGCGTTCTTGTTGGCCGGATGTGTCCCCAATACCCCGGAATCCAATAGCGATGCCATCACGGTGGACAGCTCTGCGGACGCATGCACTCTTTCGACCGCCACGGCACCGAGCGGCAACATTCATTTCGCCGTCACCAATTCAGGTTCTCAGGTGACAGAGTTCTACATTTTGGCAGAAGACGGCCTGCGCATTGTGGGGGAGGTCGAGAATGTTGGCCCTGACACGAGCCGTGACCTGGTCATCCAGGCCTCCCCGGGAACCTATTACACCGTGTGCAAACCCGGAATGGTCGGTACCGGAATCGGGAATACTTCCTTCACCGTGACTGACTCAGGAACGAAGGTTGTTCGCAGTGCCGACGTACAAGCCGCCGTGGACACCGCCGCCGCAAACTATGCGGCTTATGTGCGCAATGAAATTGACCTCCTCGTCGCAGGAACCGAAGCCTTCGCGGCTTCCTACGTTTCAGGGGATCTCGACACTGCACGATCCTTATATCCCAGCACACGTATGCACTGGGAGCGTGTCGAAACGGTTGCCGAATCCTTCGGTGACCTGGATCCGAAACTCGACCTCCGTGAAGCCGATCTCGAGGAAGGCCAGGAGTGGACCGGATGGCATGCCATCGAGAAAGACCTATGGCCAGCTGACGCCGAGCCGGATTTCACTGCATATGACCAGCCCACAAGAGAGCACCTTTCGGCTCTCCTTATTGCCGACACATCCACGCTGCAAGCAAAGGTGCAGGATCTGAGCTTCACCCTCCCCCAGCTCACCAACGGGGCCATCGGGCTTCTCGATGAGGTAGCGACCGGCAAAGTTACAGGTGAAGAAGAAGCTTTCTCCCATACAGATCTGTGGGATTTTCAGGCCAACGTGGACGGTGCACGCGTTCTCTTTGGCGGCGTTCGTGAGATGTTAGTAGCAGCAGATCCGACACTGACCGAACGTCTCGATCGGGAGTTCAAGAAGCTCCAAGTACTCCTCGACGCGCAGCGTGTCGGCGACGGATTCCGCCTCTACACCGAGCTCTCCCCCAAGGAAATCAAGGCCCTTGCCGACCAGGTGAATGCTCTCGGCGAGCCTCTCAATTTGTTGACTGCTGCACTGGTCCTCCGGTGAGCGAACCGGTCAAACTCTCGCGCCGAGGTCTTTTCGGCCTTGCTGGCGTTGGACTTGCTGGCGTTGGGCTCGGGGTAGGGGGCGACCGCGTGGTCACCGCAATGAGCTCGGCTAATGATCCCGGAGCACTTCGCTATGACTTCTACGGCACTCACCAAGCCGGCATCACCACGCCCGCCCAGGACCGCCTGCACTTTGCCGCTTTCGATGTGGCACCAGACCTCACTCGGGAAGACCTCATTGAACTTCTCCAAGACTGGACCGTAGCCGCTGCCTCCATGACCCAGGGCAGGGAATTGGGTGAGTTCGGCGCGGGCACCGCGAACTACGACGCTCCCCCGGAAGACACGGGCGAAGCAGTGGGGCTTCCTGTTGCCGGCCTCACGATCACTTTTGGCTTTGGCCCCTCCCTGTTCTCAACGGCTGGCGGGCAGGATCGGTTTGGCCTGCTTGCGCGCAAGCCCGTGGAGCTTGTAGACCTTCCTCATTTTGCCGGTGACGATCTCGATGCGGTTTTCACGGGAGGCGATCTGTGCATTCAGGCATGCGCCAATGACCCGCAGGTAGCTGTGCATGCCATCCGCAACCTGACGAGGCTCTCTTTCGGACGAGCCGCGTTGAAATGGTCCCAATTGGGCTACGGCCGAACTTCCTCAACGAGCGAGAGTCAAAAAACTGAGCGCAACCTGTTCGGGTTCAAAGACGGCACCGCCAACATCAAGAGCGAAAACACGGCTGATGTTACAAAACACGTTTGGGCCAACTCCACTGGCCCCTCGCAGTGGATGGCCGGCGGGAGTTACCTCGTGGCACGCCGCATTCGGATGACACTCGAAACGTGGGATCGTGCTTCACTTCGCGAGCAGGAGAGCATCGTAGGCCGCGACAAGGCCGAGGGAGCCCCTTTGTCGGGCGGAACGGAGTCGAGTGCGGCGGACTTCACTGTGAAAAATTCAGACGGTGCACGCGCCATCGATGGGAATTCTCACGTGGCCCGCGCGCACCCGTCGCACAACGCTGGCTCGCAACTGCTCCGACGGGGCTACAACTTTGTAGACGGGAACGATGCGTTAGGAAGGCTCAACGCTGGTCTTTTTTTCATTAGCTTTCAGAAATCGCCGGAGCAATTCATTGCGGTCCAAAAAAACCTCGCTGCGAACGACGCGATGAATGAATATATCAAGCATGTGGGTTCAGCAATATTTGCCGTCCCTCCGGGCGTCGGTCCAGGAAGTTTCATCGGATCATCGCTCTTTCTGGCCTGACTCGTTTGCACCTTCGCTGCTCTTTCCAACGGACGGAAAGGAGTTTTAGTCAACGACGATCCCGCTGAGTTAGGATTACCTAAGTAAGGTAACCCTTAGCTCACAGTAAGTTTTGTATGAAAGAAGATCCCCATGCTCGCGAATCTGTTGATCGGCCTCCGCGAAGGCCTCGAAGCCTCTCTGATTGTCGGCATCCTCATTGCCTACGTCGTCAAGATTGATCGCCGCGATGTTCTTTCCAAAATCTGGGTTGGTGTCGTTATCGCTGTTGTGGTGGCACTCGGCGTCGGAGCTCTTCTTGCCTTTGGCTTGACGACGCTTCCACCCGCTGTGGAGCCCATCATCGCGGGCACAATGTCGATTCTGGCCACCGGCCTCGTCACGTGGATGATTTTCTGGATGGCTCGAACGGCCCGCAATTTGCGCGGAAATCTTCACAACGACATCGACAAGAACCTCGCTGGAGCGGGCTGGGGTCTTGTTCTCTTGGCCTTCTTCGCCGTTGGCCGCGAGGGCATAGAAACTGCCGTCTTCATTTGGGCCGCTGCCCAAGCGACTCAGGAAACGGCGCTTCCGCTGCTAGGCGCCCTCATTGGCCTAGGCATCTCGGTTACCTTGGGCTACTTCATTTACCGTGGCATGGTCCGCCTCAACCTCGCCAAGTTCTTTACCTGGTCAGGCGCACTGCTCATCGTTGTCGCTGCCGGAGTGCTTATCAATGGCTTTGGAGATTTGCAAGAAGTGGGAATCTTCCCGGGCGTCAACGCGCTCGCCTTCGACGTGTCTAATGCCATCCCCGAGGAGAGCTGGTTCGGGTCGCTCCTCAAGGGCGTCTTCGGATTCTCTGCGGTGATGAATTGGGGTCAAGTAATTCTCTGGACGGCCTTTGTTGGAATTACTTTGACACTGTTCCTGCGTATGTCACTCAAGAAAACCCCTCAAGCTGCTCGGGTACCTGCTGCCGTTGACGCCGTCAAGGTTGCTGCACCTATTCCAGTGAACACACCATAGTCACGACGTAGCCCCCCTGCTTAATTATTTACGACGCTCTTTGTGGCATAAAAAATCACAGGGGTGCAAACATAACTCCTCAATGTAGTTGGCGGAGGTTGGCGAAAGCCTCGTAGGCGATCAGCTGGTCGAGGGCGAGACGCTAATGAATAGTTTCAAAGGAATACGCGACATGGTGATTTTTAGCAACAAGCGCATTATTGCGATTAATGTACAGGGGCTCTCCGGCAAAAAGAAAGACTTTACTTCATTGCCCTACAGCAAGATTCAGGCGTTCTCGGTTGAATCCGCAGGAACGTTCGACAGAGACGCTGAGCTCGAACTCTGGTTCAGCGGCCTCGGAAAAGTTAAGTTTAAGTTCTCGACCTCATTCGACATCAAAAAATTCAATAAGCTCATCGGCTCGTACGTCCTCTAATACCACCCAAAAATACCCTCGGGCCAGAATGGCCGCGAGGGTATTTTTTTGCCAGCACAAGGTGCCTGGACAATCGTGTGACGGAGCTTATTCGTTCTGCTTCTTCAAGCGGCTCGTGTTGCGGGCGCGAGCGGCTGCAGCCAGCTCAACCTTGCGAATACGCACGAACTCAGGAGTAACCTCAACACACTCGTCTTCGCGAGCAAACTCGAGGCACTCTTCGAGCGTGAGGCGACGCGAAGGCGTCATGCGCTCGAAGCTG
>JBLHYZ010000120.1:0-4093 GCA_047631115.1 Alpinimonas sp.
GTCCGTCTCCGTTTCGCGGCCCCTGGTCCCCGAGATTGAGGCGCTTCGTGTCGAGCTTCATGCTCAAGGTCTCACCCACATTGTTTTGGCAGGCATGGGCGGATCTTCTCTTGCCCCTGAGGTCATTACTCAGACCGCGGGCGTCGAACTGACCGTCCTCGACTCGACCGAGCCGGGACAGGTTGCTGATGCACTCTCCGATCGGTTGGAGTCCACTGTTCTTGTTGTTTCCAGCAAGTCGGGCTCAACGGTTGAAACTGACTCTCAGCGTCGCGTCTATGAGGGTGCTTTCCGGGCCGCCGGCATTGACCCCGTCTCGCGCATCATTATCGTGACCGATCCCGGTTCGCCGCTTGACGTTTCTGCTCGCGCCGCTGGCTACCGGGTATTCAACGCCGACCCCAACATAGGCGGTCGTTATTCAGCTCTTTCCGCGTTCGGCCTGGTTCCGTCAGGACTTGCCGGCGTCGATATCGGCCAACTCCTGGATGAAGCCGAGGCAATTATGCTTCTGCTCGCTATTGATAACGAAGAAAACCCAGGCCTGATTTTGGGCGCGGCCATGGCCGGTACCACTCCTCTTCGCGACAAGCTGGGCCTTGTTCCCGACGGAACCCATCTCGTTGGTTTTCCCGACTGGGCTGAACAACTCATTGCGGAATCCACGGGCAAGGAAGGCACGGGAATCCTCCCCGTCGTGCTGGATGTCGTTGCTCCCGAACTGAGCGAGAACCTCGCCGACCTTCAGGTTGTGCGTCTGGTTGATGACGCTCATGAGCGTCATCTCCTCAGCCGTGATCGTCACGAGGGCGAAATTCTTGTTTCGGGCACGCTCGGTGCTCAATTCTTAGTCTGGGAATATGCCACTGTTGTGGCTGGCCGCATTTTGGGTATCAATCCCTTTGATCAACCTGATGTCGAGTCCGCGAAGATTGCCTCACGTTCTCTCCTGGATGGTCGTCCCGAGCCCACAGTTCCTATCTTCGTGGCTGACGGTATTGAAGTACGGGCGCACGGTGACTTTTTGGGAGACGTCTCTTCTGTTCGGGATGCAATTTCGGCGATTCTTGCGGAGCTCCCAGAATCCGGTTACGTTGCGATCCACGCGTACGTGAATCGCGTAGCAATGCCACAACTTCATGGTGTTCGTCAGCTGGTCGCAGCCCGCGCAGATCGTCCCGTCACATTCGGCTGGGGTCCTCGATTCCTGCACTCCACGGGTCAATTCCACAAGGGCGGACCGGCCGTTGGCGTCTTCATTCAGATTCTCCAAGCCTCTGAGTTCGAGGTTGTCATTCCTGAGCGCCCGTTCACGTTTGGGCAGCTGATCGCCGCTCAAGCTGCGGGAGACGCAAATGTCCTGGCCGAGCTTGGTCGCCCCGTTCTGACGCTGACACTCACCAACCCAGATGCCGACCTCACGTCGCTGTTTGAGGCATTCAACTAAATCGTTCCGCGCTCTCATCTAGGTTCGATTCGCACAAGGAGCCCAATGTCACCTGTTGACATCACACCAGAATTCAATCCTCTTCGCGTTGCTGAAGATCGTCGGCTCAACAGAATTGCGGGCCCCTCGGGGCTCGTGATTTTCGGAGTGACCGGCGATCTGTCGCGCAAGAAGCTCATGCCGGCTGTCTACGATCTGGCGAATCGTGGATTGCTGCCTCCAGGGTTCGCTCTGGTGGGTTTTGCGCGTCGCGACTGGGGGCGCGAGGATTTCGCTCAGGTCGTGCACGACTCCGTCATGCAGTATGCGCGCACGGAGTTCAAAGAGGACGTCTGGAAGCAGCTGGCGAAGGGCATTCGTTTTGTTCAGGGAACGTTCGACGACGACGCGTCGTTTGATCGACTCAAAGACACCATCGAAGAGTTGGATCGCAAGCGCGGAACCATGGGTAATCATGCGTTCTATCTCTCCATTCCCCCACGCTCTTTTCCGGAGGTAACGGAACAACTTCGTCGTTCTGGTCTTGCAGAACAGGTTGATGGCCAGTGGCGCCGTGTCGTCATCGAGAAGCCTTTCGGGAGTGACCTGAAGACGGCACGTGAGCTCAATGACGTTGTGGAATCAGTATTCCCTCCAGATTCGGTCTTCCGTATTGATCACTACCTGGGCAAAGAGACCGTACAAAACATTTTGGCGTTGCGGTTCGCGAACCAACTTTTTGAACCACTCTGGAATGCCGAACACGTCGACCACGTTCAAATCACCATGGCTGAAGATATTGGTGTGGGCGGACGAGCCGGGTATTACGACGGCATCGGCGCGGCTCGCGATGTTATTCAGAACCACCTCCTCCAGCTGTTGGCGCTGACGGCAATGGAGGAACCTATCTCCTTCAACGCCGACGACCTGAGAGCGGAGAAGGAAAAAGTGCTTGCGGCCGTTCGTCTTCCCAAGGATTTGGGCGCTGCAACTGCCCGCGGTCAATACTCCAGTGGTTGGCAAGGCGGGGAGAAAGTCGTTGGCTTCTTAGAAGAGGACGGCATGAACCCTGAATCCATGACTGAAACCTATGCCGCCATGCGCCTCGACATTGGCACACGTCGTTGGGCCGGTGTGCCGTTCTACCTTCGGGCGGGAAAGCGTCTCGGTCGTCGAGTGACCGAAATCGCCGTGGTCTTCAAACGAGCGCCTCAATATTTGTTTGCCGACCACCAGACCTCGGCGTTGGGTCAAAACGCTCTCGTTATTCGGGTTCAGCCTGACGAGGGTGTCACTATTCGTTTTGGATCAAAGGTTCCAGGTGCAGGCATGCAGGTGCGCGATGTGACCATGGACTTTGGTTATGGCCATGCCTTTACCGAAGCAAGCCCTGAAGCCTATGAGCGCCTCATTCTTGACGTGCTGCTGGGCGACCCGCCCCTGTTCCCCCGCCACGAAGAAGTTGAACTGAGCTGGAAGATTCTTGACCCTATCGAGGAGTTCTGGCGCGCACAGGGGCAACCCGAGCAGTACCACCCCGGAACATGGGGCCCCGCGTCGGCAGATGAAATGATGGCCCGTGACGGCCGCGTTTGGAGACGTCCATGATCGTCGAATTCCCCAACACGACTTCGGCCAAAGTAGCCAAAGAACTCGTCAAGATTCGCGAGGAGGGTGGCGCCGTCGCTTTGGGGCGTGTGCTGACTCTGCTTATTGCTACGCACCCTGGTGAAGAAGAAGAAGCCATCTCGGCGGCCAACGACGCATCGCGGGAGCACCCCATGCGTGTCATCGTGGTCAGCATCCCCGTTGAGTCCACTGGGATCACTAATCGTCTGGACGCAGAGGTGCGCGTTGGTGGCGACGCTGGGGCGAGTGACGTTATTGTGCTGCGTGCCTATGGTGATGTCGCGTCCGACCCGCAGGGACTCGTTATGGGCCTGTTGTTGCCGGACGCTCCCGTGGTGGCCTGGTGGCCTGGTAATGCCCCCACAGTGGTTTCTGAGTCCTCTTTGGGCAGGATTGCCCAGTGCCGCATCACAGATGCCGCGGCTCAGGTAGACCCCATCGCGGCAATCGACTCACTGGCCGAGACGTACGCCCCTGGCGACGCTGACTTCGCATGGACCCGCTTAACTTTGTGGCGCATGCAACTGGCGGCAGTTCTGGATCAGCCGCCCTATGAGCCCATCCTTGAGGCGCACGTGACGTCAACGCTTGATTTTCCCTCCGCGGGACTTTTGGCTGCGTGGTTGCAGTTGCAGCTGAAAGTTCCTGTGTCGTGCGACCACGGAACCAAGAGCAGCACGTGGCAGGGCATTCGGAGTGTGCGACTCGTTCGAGCCTCGGGCGACATTGAACTGTCTCGTGTTGAACCAGGCATTGCCCGGTTGAGTCAACCGAGCCAGCCGACGCATGACATCTCCATGCCGCTGCGTAACCTGCGCGATTGCTTGTCGGAGGAGCTTCGCCGTCTTGACCCAGACACCGTTTATGGCCGTGTCATCCAAGAGGGTATTCCCCTCGTGAGTAACCAGTCGTCAGCGCCTAGTAGTTAGCGACTAGTAGTTAGCGCCTAGCCGTTTGCTCGACCTTGCACCAAGAATTGTGATGTCATGACTGAGAATGAGCCACAACCTAGGAAACGCACTGATCACGGCGTGACGC
>JBLHYZ010000121.1:0-4070 GCA_047631115.1 Alpinimonas sp.
CCTCAAGTAGCGATAAACTTGAGGCAGATTGACTCAACTTTGGGGGAGCACAGGCATGCAGCAAGAGCCGCAAGAAGACAACCAAAGCGCGCTGGAGAAGTACGGCATCAACCTCACGGAGATTGCTAAGAGCGGCAAGCTGGATCCCGTTATTGGGCGTGACGCCGAGATTCGGCGCGTCAGCCAGGTTCTGACCCGGCGCACCAAGAACAACCCCGTTCTCATTGGAGAACCCGGCGTGGGAAAGACGGCTGTCGTGGAGGGCCTCGCCCAGCGCATTGTTGCCGGCGATGTCGCCGACAGCCTCAAGGGCAAGCAACTTATCACGCTCGACATTTCCGCTCTTATCGCGGGGGCTAAGTACCGCGGTGAATTCGAGGAACGCCTCAAGGCCGTGCTTAAAGAGATCAACGACTCCGACGGCCAGATCATTACCTTCATCGATGAGTTGCATACGCTCATGGGTGCTGGAGGCGGGGAAGGCTCTGTTGCCGCTTCCAACATGCTCAAGCCCATGCTGGCACGCGGCGAACTTCGCCTCATTGGTGCCACCACGCTCAACGAATACCGCCAGTTCATTGAAAAGGATGCTGCCCTTGAGCGCCGCTTCCAGCAGGTCTTCGTGGGGGAGCCGTCGGTGGAAGATACCGTCGCCATCCTTCGCGGTTTGAAAGAGCGTTATGAGGCGCACCACAAAGTAGCTATTGCCGATACCGCCCTTGTCGCGGCCGCTTCTCTCAGCAATCGTTACATTCCCTCACGTCAGCTTCCCGACAAGGCCATTGACTTGATCGATGAGGCCGCGAGTCGTCTGCGCATGGAAATCGACTCGGCCCCAGTGGAAATCGATGAGTTGCGCCGAAGCGTCGATCGCCTCAAGCTCGAAGAGTTTGCCTTGAAGAAGGAAAAAGATGAGGCCTCCAAGCAGCGTCTAGCGAAACTGCGCGAGGATTTGGCTGAGCGCACGGGTCGTCTCGTTGATTTGGAGCAGCGCTGGGAAATTGAGCGTGCTGCATTGAACCGCGTCGGCGATCTGAAGGGCACGTTGGATGCCGCCCGCATCCTCGCCGAGCGTGCTCAGCGCGAGGGCAAGCTCGAGCAAGCCAGCCGCCTGCTCTACGGCGAGATTCCCACCCTGGAGCGCCAGATTCTCGAGGCAGAATCTGCAGACTCCACAGAGGTGCGCATGGTCAATGATCAGGTGACATCCGAAGACATTGCCGCCGTTATCGCCGCCTGGACCGGTATCCCCGTTGGGCGTCTCCTGCAGGGTGAAACCGAGAAACTTCTTAATCTTGAGAACGAAATCGGCAGGCGCCTCATCGGCCAGAAGAAAGCGGTGAAGGCCGTTGCCGAATCCGTTCGCCGCAGTCGCGCCGGCATCAGCGACCCCGATCGTCCCACCGGTTCGTTCCTCTTCCTCGGCCCCACTGGCGTGGGAAAAACGGAACTCGCCAAGGCGCTTGCCGACTTTCTTTTTGACGACGAAAAGGCGATGATTCGGATCGATATGAGCGAGTATGGGGAGAAGTTCTCGGTCTCGCGTTTGCTGGGAGCCCCTCCCGGTTATGTCGGTTACGAGCAGGGTGGTCAGCTCACCGAAGCCGTTCGCCGCCGACCCTACTCCGTGGTCTTGTTTGACGAAGTGGAGAAGGCGCACCCAGAGGTGTTCGATGTCTTGCTGCAAGTTCTCGATGACGGTCGCCTCACCGATGGCCAGGGTCGCACCGTAGACTTTAGAAACGTCATCATGGTTCTCACGTCCAATCTGGGCAGCCAGCACTTGGTGGACCCTGAGCTTTCTCTGGAGCAAAAAGAAGAAGCCGTGCAGCAGTTGGTGCGCCAGGCGTTCAAGCCCGAGTTCGTGAATCGCCTCGATGACATTGTTATTTTCTCACCGTTGACAGAGGGTGATCTTTCCCAGATTGTGGAGCTCTACATCGAGCGCCTCCAGAAGCGCCTCGGTGACCGTCGGCTCGACTTGGCCGTCACCCCGGATGCCCGAACCTGGCTGGCCGAACGCGGCTACGACCCCATCTACGGGGCACGTCCGCTGCGCCGCCTCATGCAGCACGAGATCGATGACCGTCTCGCGCGGGCACTTCTCGCCGGTGAGATCCGAGACGGTGACACGGTGCTCGTTGACCTTGCCGGTGACGAGCTGACCGTTCTATCGACCGGTCCGGCTTCCTCAGCCGAGGGCTAACTTCTTAGATTGCCTGGTCTTGATCGGCAATCGTTGTCGTTGCAATCGTGCTTATCTCGATCGCGGCAGTCGCGATTGTTGCAATCGCACCTGTCTCAATCGTTGTCGTTGCAATAGTTTCGACAGCGGGGGCTGGTGTGATGCCAAACATCGCGGTTAGTCCGTCGAGCCATTCACGAGAGTCCCCACGCTGAGAGTGTTCGCGTGAGCGCATCATGGGCGTGTGCAAGAGAACGCCGGCAAAGTGCCGAAGGGCTTCTTCCGTCGTGGCCGCCGAGCCAGTCTTGCCGGCGACGCGTGCAATCTCGCCGTCCAGGAGATCAAAAATATGTGCGCGAAGAGCAACCACGCCGTCGGTCACGCTGTGCTCGCGGCCGACTTCCACAAACTTGCGGGTAGCGGAGTCCACGAGCGCGCGAGCTTCCCGAACAATGTTTTCTTCATCGAGTGGGGCGTGGCGACGGATGGTCTCCAGATCCAGTAGCTCAATACCTTCGATGTCACGAACATCCGGATTGATGTTTCGGGGGAGCCCTAAGTCAATCAACAGCTGACGTTCGGGAAAAGTTGGCTCGGTCACTACGAGCGAAAGGGTGCCGGCGATGTTTTCACGCGAAGGGTGATCAGTTTCACTGAGAGCGCTCTGCAGCATATTCCGCCCGGCGGAAATGGTCTCGGCCTCAATGACGAAGTGAGGTGCCGTTGTGCAGGTCACGATGATGCCTGCCGAGGCGGCCGCCCGAGGATATTCTGCGCGCGAAACCAGCGGAAGATTGTGACTGCTGGCAAATTTTGCACCGCGCCCAGAAACCGAATAGACGCTCACGTTGGTTACTCCGCGTTCGCGCAAGGCGGCGAGAGAAGCCGCCGCATAACGACCCGTACCGACGAGAAGTACGCGGCATTCGGCCCAGTTTGTGACGCGCGACTCAGCCAAATCGAGGGAGAGCCGAACGAGGGAACGCCCCGTCTCACCAATCACAGTCGAGTTTTTAACCTGACGCGAGGTCTCCGATGCCCGCTGAAAAAGGCGCTCGAGTTCGGGGCTCGAGGTGCCCACCTTGCGAGCGTGTTCCAAGGAACGGCGCACCTGTCCGGCAATTTCGCCCTCGCCGATCACTACGGATTCAAGCCCCGAGGCAACGGAGAAAAGGTGCTGGGCAACGGCGTTTCCGTGGGCAAAGTGAACGGTCTCGCGCAAATGATCTGCCTGAACATCCGCAATCTGGGCCAACGAATCGAAGATTGCGTTCATGGCGGCAACGGGCGAAACCCCCGCGGCTTCATCCATGTCAATATAGGCCTCGAAGCGGTTACACGTGGAGACAACCACAGCGCCCTTGATGGCCGGATGAGCTGATCGAACAAGCTCAGGAAGAAGTTCCGCATCCGTCGCCGACAAGCATTCCAGGACCTCAAAGGTCGTGTTCTTGTGGTTGGCAGAAAGGGAGAGAAGCACGGACAATATCCTACGCTTCGGCGCTGGGAATCATGCCGGTGTTGTCCCAGCCAGGTGAGGCAGAATGGCCTTTATGACGCTTGCGCAAACACACCCCCTGCACGCCCACGGAACGCACGCTTCTCGACTGGTTCGAGCTCTCCGCGGGGAGCGCCCCGAAACAACCCCGGTGTGGTTTATGCGGCAGGCCGGCCGCTCGCTTCCGGAGTACCGCGAACTGCGCGTGGGCACCAAAATGCTCGACTCCTGCTTTGATCCCGCTATGTCCAGCGAGATAACAATGCAACCGGTGCGTCGCCACAACACGGATGCCGGCATTTTCTTCAGCGACATCGTCGTGCCGCTTAAAGCGGTGGGCGTGGATGTGCGCATTGAGCCCGGTCGCGGCCCCGTCTTCGCGGCCCC
>JBLHYZ010000122.1:0-4019 GCA_047631115.1 Alpinimonas sp.
GCCCTTAGTGATGGGCCAGAGGCGGCTTCCCGACCCGCCCGCGAGAATGATTCCACGCATTACAGTTCCTTTTTGTCTAGGTGAGGCGTTCTGATGAGACGAGGGGGAGGACAAGACGGATTTTTGAGTCGAGTCGCTGGCGTACCTGTTCAGCGAGTTTGGTGCACTGGTGCCGCTCGAGGAATACTCCGCTGTCGTCAACCATTTGCACTCGACAACCCTACCAAATCCCTGAAATCCAGCTGACCGGCTGCCGCGTCAGGGGGTACGGCCAGTAAGCCGCATCGTGCATTCTATTGGCCCAGCGCCCCCAATGAACATCTACCTCAAAGCTCATCACCGTTGCGTCCCGCGTCTTCGATTCGAAGTGATAAAGCTCGGCGTGAGGGGTCCAATAAATCTCATAACCCAACCACGTGACCTTCATACACAGGTCGACATCATTGAAGTTTCCGGGCAGTAGTCCGCTCAAACCACCTGCCTCATAAAAGACGGCTCGAGGCATGAGGGCGCACGCGGCCGTCACTCCGGCAATCTCACGTTCCACTCGGTATCCAGCCAGGGGACCTGGATCTCCCCGCGGTTGGTCGAGCCCAACGTGTGACGCTTCACCACGGTAATACGCATGGCCAGCATGCTGGATAGTGTCATCTTCAAAATAGAGCATTGCCCCAGCCATTCCGGCACCGGGGAGCTGAGCCAAGGCCAATAGCCGCTCAATCCAATCGGGGGTAATCACCACGACGTCATCGTTAAGGATGAGCAAGAACTCCCCGGACGCGTGCACCGCACCAAAATTCACTTTGTCCGAGAAGTTGAATGGCTTGTCCCACGTGACTAAACGAAGTTTCTCCCCGGTCAATCGACGAAGCTCCGTCAGCACTCCAGGTTCCGCCACGTCATCTACAACAATCACAAATTCAATGTTCGTGTACGTTGACATCTCGGTAATGCTGGCTAGGGCCTCCAACAGGAAACTTCGATGTACACCGTCTACGTTTGCGTGGATGCCCCTCGTTGGAATGACGATTGACACAAGCGGGTTGCCCACGACGCTGCGCACAGTTTGGTGCACGCCGTTCTCCCCGACGGAAACTACTTTTCCCCCGCCCGTTGCCTGAAGGTGTTCTTCAAGCGTGGCAGTGAGAGATCTGCTGGCAAGAGCCCAGTCCACCGTTCCGAATCCCTCGACAGTGCTCTGGTTGCCCCGCACTTCGGTTAGGGCAAATTCAATCCGCGTTGCCGTCGCGCCGGCCCTGACTCCTCGCAGGACAGAATCGTATAACTGTGCTCCGGGCCGTGTGTCGTCGAAGCCGCCCAGCTTTTCAAGAAAAGCCCGTCGAATCAGAACAAAATTCCCTAGGTAAAACTGGCATCGAAGCCTCTCTGGGGAGAGGGCCGGCCGCAGCACGCTTCGGTCATGTTTCGCGGCACCCGGTTGAACCGAGTTTCCATAAACAATGTCCAAGTCTTTTTCAGCGAGCAGACTGTCGCGCAGACGCTCAAAAGCATCCTTTGTAAAGGTGAGCTCATTGGTGACAACAGCAACGAAGGTCGCTACGGACCGCTTTATTGCAGCATTGACGAGACCGGTGACAGAAGACGTGGCGGAACTCAGAGTAACTATTTCTACGCTGAAGCCACTCGATTGTGCCTGTTTGCGCACACTCTCCCAGTGGGATGGGTTTGTGTCGTCTCCCTGGTGGAGGACTACGAGGAGAATGCTGTTGTCCGTCGACACCGTGGCCGTGCCGCTCTGAACCATTATTTTGTCGCTCGGCGAAGGACTTTTTTTGCAAAACGAACGGGCATCAAAACGGCGCGACCGACTCGCCAGGTCATCGACGATTTAAGCCCGTGGGCATCGCCGGCGTCATTGGTTGCCTGCGCAGATTTGAGATATGCGAGCTGAGCCTCCAGGCCAATAACGCGGTCAACAAGAGCAAGTTGGCGTAAATCGCACTCGACGTGATCATGGCTTCGATTGGGGCCGAGCGCCGAAAAATTTACTTCAATTCCCATTGTCCCACTCTAACCAAACGTCAATGTCTCAAATCATTACCGCCAGCGTGGCGATAATTTCCGCATGGAGACCTAGGCCGGGGGTCCCTCCGGGATTGCGACCGCGAAACCACGGGAGACCTCTAGCCACCCGGAGTTCCCACCCAATTCTTGGAGGCGTGCCATCGTTGGAATATGGCGCTTCGTCCCGCCGTCAAGGAAGAAGATGCCTCCCGAAGGCTCCCGGATGAAGCTGCCCGCTCGCTTCCCCACCGGCAGAATCGAGCATGTCGATGGATCGAGCGCGGTCCAGCTGAAGGGATAAAGGGAGGCCAACTCAGGCGTCACCAAGTGGATTGCACCGCCGACGCCAACGTACTTGTCCGTTCCACACGTCACTCCGTAGGAAAGAGGAGTTGTGGTCCCCGCGTAAGCGCCGAGTTGGCTGGCCGAGGCAAAACTGAAACTTCGCAAGCCCAGGGAATCTGTAATGTCAAAACTGGAAACGGGAATCCTGTTGGTGAAACCGTCTACCAGGTAGATTCCCGCTTCTTCAGGCGTTCGGTACATCATCCCTGGCGTCAACGTCGTCGACCCAATTTGGAACGTCGAAATCACTGATGGCGCCACAGAAAAGAACGACGGGGCCGATGGTGCTGCCAGAACAGTGAATGTTCTCCACGAATCAATCGGACGAAGGACGCCGGCCCTGACGACAAAAATAGTTGCCCGATCCGTTCCTTTCACGAAAACATTTCCGCCCCCTGACGTGCCCGACACGCGTGCATCAAAGAATGCCTGGCTGATGGGGACGGGCACGAATGCTGCAATCAATTCTGGCGAGGTGATGACGGTAATTCCGGTGGACGTCGCCAGCCCAATCCGCCCGTCGGGTGCCTTGACAGACCCGTCGAAAGCGCCAGCACTCGGAATTTGGTCAATACTGCTCTGCGCGAGAGCCCCCGCGGATGCGCCAAAAGCAGAAGCGTTCGCCGCGGTCAGCGCATATCGCTTCCCGGCGCTCAAGACGTAGTTCACACCACTTTCTCGGGATTGAACCACGACCTCATTGCGGGCCACCGGTTGCCCCCACGGCAAGTTCGCCACAGCGTTCTGAGTCAGAATGACACTCACTGACGTTGGCAGTGAAGCTTCAGCCAGGGAACTGACGTCAAGAATCTCGTGCTTCTTGCCTCCAGAAATCCAGTAAGCGGGGCCCTCTCGCGTACCGAGCAGCGGTTGTACTGCGGGCCCCAAAACGAAGCGTTCTACCTGCTGATTGGTCAGCTGCACGTAACCGGTGGAACCGCACGAGCCGCCATACTCCTCGACCTGGGGACACGAAGAAAACCCGAGTCGAATCCCCGAATCGATGAAGTAAATGGCCCCGCGATCATCGCGAATGATCCTGCCCGCCGGGCCACCCGTTGGAATTGAGTTGAGGTAAGAATCTGAAACAAACGTCAGTCCACCCGTGGGCGCATAGGCGCTAAACATCGTCATGTCCGAAACGACATGTTTGAGGTTATGAGACACCACATAGACGGCAGGATTCCCGGGTGAGCGAAAAAGAGTCCCTGATTGCGTGGACCCAAACCAATCGGTGAAAATTCGCCAAAAATTTCTATTTCCGTACGCGCTACACGCGTCACCAATGCCATAAAGGTTTCCCAGTGCTGCAGCGTTGGGCTGATAGGGGGTGTAGATGTAAAGATTTGCCGTTGCCTGATTCTGAATGAAAACCGTTGACGTTCCACAGCCCCTGTTTGGGTTGTAGAGAATTTGGTTGTCTTGGCCAGACCGGTAGTTATAACTACCCGGGTAGAGAGCGTAGGTCTTGAACTGGCGGGCGGCATAGTAAACCTGATAAAAAAAGCCAGAGAACGACGCATCGCAAGGGGCCGTATCGGGGCACGCGAACCCTGTCGCGTTTCGATACTGCAAGTCCAGAGGCCAGGTATCACTCACGAGGCTCTGTTCTTTTTCAAGAAGGACAAGAAGAACTTTGGGGTTGATAC
>JBLHYZ010000123.1:0-3974 GCA_047631115.1 Alpinimonas sp.
GATTGTGTAGGTTTGCTGGCTTGTGTTGATGTTTGTCATGACGTCGAGAGTGTTGCTTGAGCTGTTCGCGACGTAAACGGTGGATCCATCGGGGCTGACGGCAATTCCTTGGGGGCTACTAAACCCATCCACTACTGTGACGGCATGCGTGAGGGCATCGATAATCTCAACGGAGTCATCATCTTCATCGGCAACGTAGATTGTTTTGCCATCAGGGCTCACAGCGACGTCGCCGTCTTGACTGTCGCCTTCCAACTGGATCACATCTGTGCTGTGGCTCACCGTGTCGATAATCGTGAGGGCAGTGTTGCCATCTCCATACATGAGGACGTAGGCGAAGAGACCATCTGGGCTTATCGCCACAGCTGTTGGACTCTCGTCGATAGGGATCACGCCCGCATCAACCGCGAAAGCAGCACTGGCGGGGACGACGGAAAAAAAACAAAAGGCAACGACTAGGGCCGCTGTTTTGCGAGCGACCAAGCTTTTCCGGCTGATTTCATTTGAAAGGTTTCTCGGCACTCGAACGAGACGGTTTTTCACTTACATTCCCTTAAACGTCTTTCAGGCCTAACGGGGGCTAGGGCATGTAGACAAGCTCGCCCACTGTATCAGCTTCAGGGGCCGTCTATCCAAGAACCGGGGCGATGAGGTAGTGCCCGCGCTAGTGCCTTCCGGTAATCACGTTGGCGACGCGGGCGATGGCCGAGGTGCTGGCGCTGGGGCTTTTATCTTCGCGCGCATCTGCCAACGAGTAGGCGGCGTAGAGGCCGTGAGTGGCGATCCAGCGCAGCGGCTCAATCTCCCACTTGCGGGTCTGATGGTTGACCCAAGGCAATTTCGTCAGTTCAGTGTCGCGGCCCACAATCAGGTCGCAGAGGGTGCGGCCGGCAAGGTTGGTGGCGGTGACACCGGTACCAACATATCCCCCGGCCCAGGCAATTCCCGTGGTGGCATCGAGCCCAACCGTTGCCGCCCAGTCTCGAGGAACCCCGAGAACGCCTGACCACGCCCGGTCGATGTTGGCGCCCGCGGCAGCTGGGAAGTATCGCTTGATGAGGCCGGAGAGTGACTCCACTGTGGAGTCGTGGGTGGTGCCGTCGTTGTCGGTTCGCGAACCAAAACGATACGGCACTCCCCTGCCGCCCATGGCAATTCTGTTATCGGGGGTGCGTTGGGCGTAGAAGTAAACGTGCGCCATGTCGCCGAGGGTTTCTCGGCCGTCCCAGCCAATCTCTTGCCAGAGGGTGTCTGAGAGCGGCTCCGTCACCACAATCGAGGAATTCATGGGCAGCCAGGTGCGGTGCTCTCCCTTCAGCGAGGCGGTGAAGCCTTCTGTGGCTCGCACAATGTGGTCGGCGGTCACGCTCCCCCGTGCGGTGTGAGCAATATGGGGAGCAATCTCGGTGACTCGCGTGTTTTCATACAGCTCGACGCCCAGGGCAAGGACGCTAGCGCGCAGGCCCTGAACCAATTTTGCCGGGTGAATTCGGGCGCAGTGGGGGTGCCAAATACCCGCGGAGACTCCGGGAATGTTGATGCGCGCGGCAGACTGAGCAGCATCCAGCAACGTCACGTCATCAAAGCCCCACGCATGCTCGTCATCAGCCCACTGACGGATGCGGGCCAGCTGTGCGGGATTGCTGGCGATGTTGAGCTCGCCACCCTTGACGATCGCGGCGTCAATTCCCTCGACCCCGGCAACGCGAATGACCTCATCCACAGTGTCATTCATCGCAACTTGAAAGGCCGTGACGGCCGTCTTGCCGTGGCTCGCGACGTATTGATCCCGACCTCCGGTGATGGAGTTGGTGAGCCAGCCGCCGTTGCGCCCGGAAGCCCCATAGCCGGCAAAGCGTTCCTCGAGCATGACCACGCGCAGGTTGGGCGATGCTTTCTTGAGATAGTACGCCGTCCAGAGGCCGGTGTAGCCCGCTCCCACGATGCACACGTCCGCCGTCAGCGACTCGGCAAGAGTCGGCTGCGGTGAGGGAATGCCCACTTCGTCATACCAAAACGAGACATTGCCATTGACTGTGTGAGAAGACATGATGACACTCTAGATTGCTGTTGAGGTGTCGGGCATCCATGATGATGATATGAAGATTTCAGCAGATGCCGCGCTCATTGTTATCGATGTTCAACAGGGCTTCCAGATCAACGATTATTGGGGCCCGCGCAATAATCCGGCCGCCGATGACAACATCGCGCTCATTTTGGATGCCTGGGCGGCCGCCGATCGTCCCATCGTCGTCGTGCACCACGATTCTGATAACCCCGACAGCCCACTGACGCCCTCACACCCAGGCAATGCGCTCAAGAAGTACGTCGCCGCGGTCGAACCTGCCCTCGTCATTGCCAAAACCGTCAACTCGGCCTTCTATGGCACACCTGACCTGCACTCTTGGTTGCAGGAACGCACGATCGGGCAGCTGTTCATTGTGGGAATCCAGACGAACATGTGCTGCGAAACCACGGCACGCATGGCCGGAAACCTTGGGTACGAGGTCTTTTTCGTGCTGGATGCCACCCACACTTTTGATCTCAAGAGTGACGAGGGCGACAAGATGACGGCGAATGAGCTATCGCGGGCGACCGCCGTGAACCTCTCTGGTGGCGGTTTCGCCACGGTTGTAAATACCGCGGAGGTTGTGACCTCTGAGGACCGTCGCTAGGGTTACGTAATGTGCCCATTTTCTGGGCCACATATCTATCGGGGAGAGAATCTTATGTCAACGCCAAACTCGAAACTTCAAGGGTTTGCCTTCTACGGCAACTCTTCAGACACAGCTAAGGCCACTGTCAAGGTCATTCAAACCGGCCTCATCATCGGTGCAATTCTTTCGGCTCTTGTCGGAATCATTGTGTTGTCCTGGCCCATGGCAACGCTCGTCGTCGTCGCCGTGCTGTTTGGCCTCTACTTTCTCGTGCGCGGTATTGTTCGTGTGGCCGTGGGCATCTTTGCCCCTGGGCTCACCGCAGCCGGCCGTGGCCTCAGTATTATTTTGGGCGTGCTTCTTGCGGGTGTCGGTGTCTTCGCCCTGACGAACACGGCCGGAACCCTTGCGGTCCTCGGTATCCTGATTGGAATCTCGTGGATCATTGACGGCGTGGCGACACTCGTTGAGTCCTCCAACAAGGCTTCACGCGGCTTCGCGATTGCATCGGGAATTGTCGGTATCATCGCTGGTGGCGTCTTGCTCTTCGTTCCGATTGATGGCGTCGCAACGCTCACCATCATTGGCGGACTTTTCTTGATCGTGTTGGCTGTGGCACAGGCACTCGGCGCGATTGTTCTTGCGTCCGCCGCCAAGAAGGCCGCACAAGCATAAAACACCCTCGTTAGTGCAGATGTGGGTCGCGGCGTGTTGCCGCGGCTCACATTTTTTTTTATGCCTTGAGGGCCGCTTCAATCAGGGAAATAAGAGGTTTGGGTGAAAACGGTTCGCTAGTGTTCTTGAGGTCGTCCAGGGTCCACCAGCGCACGTCACGAATATCATCGAATTCATTTTCCATCCAGTGATCGGTCACCGGAGTAAAGGCGGCCGTCCTCACGAGAAAGAACTCACTGTGAGTGGTTTGGGTGTGCCCCGAAGCGAAGAGGCGACTGCCGTCGAGGGTAAAAACAGGCTCCCCCACATTGTTCACAACGAGTCCTGTTTCTTCAAAGAGCTCGCGAATTGCACCCTGCTGGTGAGTTTCGTCCGGCTCCACTCCCCCGCCCGGCGTGATCCACTGAACAACAGGAATCTTGAGTTTGGTGGAAACGGTAAGCATGAGCAGAAAACGGTCACGATCATCTAGCAGGAGAATGCGGGATGCTCGGCGGTGCTTCGGAGGCGCCATGGGTTACTGGGCGAAGCCGCTGACGTCTCCGACGAGACGGGTGTTATCGGCAGGCACGGGTTCCACAGCGGCGAGCACAATCTCGGCCGCAAACTCGCTCACGTTGTAGAGCTTGCCCGCTGATTCTT
>JBLHYZ010000124.1:0-3973 GCA_047631115.1 Alpinimonas sp.
CGAGGCGCTTTCACTGACGAAACTGTCGCGATTGCGGCGGTTGGCCGGCGCCTGGTGCGAGGCACACCCCTCCGTTCGCGGCGATATTCGAATTGACGTCATTGCTGTCATTTCTCCCCGTGGCATAGCGCCGCAGATCGAGCATCTTGAGGCGGTCTTCGCGTGAGCATTGGTCGCACGTTCGCTGTTGCTCTCTCGGGGGTCAGCGGCACGCTCGTCGAGATTGAGGCTGATCTCGCGAACGGTCTTCCGGGGCTTTCCCTCATCGGTTTGCCCGATCGCGCATTGGGAGAAGCAGCTGATCGGGTGCGCTCGGCTGTTGTCAATTCTGGCTATAAATTACCTCCGCGGCGTTTGACGGTCAATCTCTCGCCCGCGGCGATGCCTAAGCGCGGTTCCGGTTTTGATCTGGGAATCGCCCTGGCCTGCTTGGCCGCCGGAGGCCTGATCAGCTCCGCGGCTATTGAAGACGTTGTTCACATCGGCGAGCTCTCTCTCGATGGTCGGCTGAGGCCTACTGCGGGGGTGCTTCCAGCCGTTATTGCCGCTCGAGCGTTTGGCCGAACCCGCATCATGGTTCCTAGCGCCAACACGGCGGAGGCGAGGCTTGTGTCAGGAATGACAGTGATTTCCGTCTCCTCTTTGCGAGAGGCGGCGACCGCTCACGGGGCCCGGGAGGAGGCTCCTGCAGCGTGGGTGGAGCTTCCGCCGTTGTCTTCAGTGGAGCCTGTAAAAAAACCCTCTGAGGGCTCGGCCACCCTGGACTTCTCGGATATGGTCGGAAACGATGACGCAATTGAGGCTCTCATTGTTGCCGCGGCGGGTGGGCACCATCTCCTGATGACCGGCCCTCCCGGAGCCGGCAAGACGATGTTGGCCACTCGGTTGCCAGGAATCCTGCCTGACCTTAGCGAACAGGCAGCCCTGGACGTTGCGTCGATTCGTTCTCTCGTCGGGCGTCCTTGTGGCGATGCGCTGCCTACTCGACCGCCACTGGAGGCTCCTCACCACACGACCACAACGGCGGCGATGATCGGCGGAGGCTCCGGCATGATTCGGCCCGGCTCGGCAGCCAGAGCCAGTCACGGGGTTCTTTTCCTCGACGAGGCACCCGAGTTTCCGGCCGCTGTCCTAGACGCCCTTCGACAGCCCCTGGAGTCGGGACTTGTTTCCATTCACCGCGCCAATGCTGTTGCGACGTTTCCGGCCTCTTTTCAATTGGTGTTGGCTGCCAACCCGTGTCCTTGTGGAAACTACGGGTCCAACG
Source organism: Alpinimonas sp. (assembly GCA_047631115.1). GTDB lineage: Bacteria > Actinomycetota > Actinomycetes > Actinomycetales > Microbacteriaceae > Alpinimonas. Next base: position 1,268 of record JBLHYZ010000124.1, read on the forward strand.
AAGCGGACTGCGTCTGCCCCCCTTCGGCACGTCGCCGCTATCTGGGCAGGCTCTCCGGGCCCCTTACCGATCGGATTGATATTCAATTGCGCGTGAATCGATTGAGTCTCGCGGCACTTCGCCTCAACCAGTCGCCTCGGTACTCAACGTTGGAAGCACAGAAACGTGTGTTGGTAGCGCGAGCTCGTTCTGCCGAGCGACTGCAGAAAACTCCGTGGAAAACTAACGCTCAGGTTTCGGGACCGTTCTTACGCTCGGCAGAGAACCGGCTGTCCGCCAGCGTGACCTCGCCTCTTGATCGAGCTTTGGAGCGCGGGGGACTCACGATGCGCGGTTATGACCGAGTTCTTAAGTTGGCATGGAGCATCGCCGACCTTGACGGCGCAGATCGGCCGGGTATTGATCACGTCGGTCGAGCCCTTTACCTTCGCAAAGGAATGACACCATGACACGTATCGGAACAGGCTCACTCGAAACAAAAATGTTTGGCGGACTCGACGAGACGGAGATTCTCACCCGGCTAACGGCACTGGCGCCCGGCAGTGAAGGGAGCAGCGTCGAAAATCCCAGTGTTGCGGCTGCGGCTGAGGTCTTCGCCCGGGCAGCTTTTTCTGGGATTGCGGAGCCGGGTGACCGTGTTGCCGGCATATTGATCGCGACGTTGGGAGCCAGTGGGGCCTTGGACGGGCTCGTTCAGCGCCTCGATGCCAAGCGCATTGTTGGCCTCATTTGCGAGACCGAAGCAGGTGTGGCTCTGGGGCTGAGTGCAGATGACGAGTTTGTCCAGCTCGTCGGCGCGGGTCTGGATAGGTGGGCGCCCCGACTCAATGCTCGCGAAGCTCTCGCTCATTTAGAGCGCGCGGCCCGCTTTGCCATCACGCTTCTCACACCCGCTCATACGGCGTGGCCTGAAGGGCTGAACGATCTGGGGCTGCACGCCCCCCACGCGTTGTGGGTGAGGGGTTCACTCGACGTTTTGACCACGCTTCCACTATCGATTGCCCTGGTCGGCGCGAGGGCCTCCACTGGGTACGGCGAACACGTCACTATGGAGGCGGCAGCGGGTTTAGTGGACCGGGGAGTCAGCATTGTCTCCGGAGCGGCCTACGGCATCGACGGCATGGCCCATCGTTCGGCGCTCGCCAGCGGGGGAAACACGGTTGCTTTTCTGGCCGGTGGAGTGGACAGGTTCTACCCCTCAGGACACGATGCCCTTCTCCATAGAATTGTCGCCAGCGGCGCTGTGGTCTCGGAGCTCCCCTGCGGATCCTCGCCGACGAAATGGCGGTTTTTGCAGCGCAATCGTTTGATTGCGGCCGCCAGCGCAGCCACGGTTGTTGTCGAAGCGGGATGGCGCTCGGGATCGCTCAACACCGCCGGCCACGCTTCTTCTCTTGGCCGCCCCCTTGGGGTTGTCCCCGGACCAATAACGTCGGCCTCGTCTGCTGGGTGTCATCGTCTCCTTCGCGAAACGGATGCCATTCTCGTGACCAGCGCGGCCGAGATGGCAGAGCTCATCTCTCTGAACCCACACTCCTCGGGAGCTCTCATGGATGCCACTACCGCGGTCAAAACGGAGCCTCGAGCGAGTTCTGAAGAGCGCCGAATTCTTGATGCACTAAGTCTCCGGACTCCGCGTTCAACAGAAGACATCGCTCGTCGAGCAGGAATTTCCGTGCCACAGACCCAGAGCATTTTGGGTCTGTGTTTGCTCGCGGGCCGGACTATTGGCGGAGAAAAAGGTTGGCGCCGACTCGATTCCGAACACAACGAAATGACCTGACCTCACAAAAATGGGGTACCAGGGGGTAGGCTTTTTTCTTGCTCACCGGTTATCTAACGTCCCGGGAGGGCACAGCGCGGCGTTAGCCGCCCCATCTCTACAAGGCGAGGAAGTACCCGTGAGCGGACTGCCCAAGAATCCTCCCGTGCAACGGGAAAAAGGGTCCAAACGTCGACCAGTCATTCCAGCTCCTCGGGTCTTCTATCCGGCACTCGCCATCATTGTGGCCGTCGTCGTTATCGCCATCATCTTTCCTGCTCGCACCGGTGAGACCTTAGCCACACTGCAGGGAGGGGTCGTTGCGGGTCTTGGCTCCTATTACATCATTCTGGTTGCGGCTTTCGTAGTCTTTGCCGTCTGGATGGGGGTAAGTCGATTCGGCGACATCAAGCTCGGCAAGGATGATGAAAAGCCTGAATTTGGAACTCTTTCGTGGTTCTCAATGCTGTTCGCTGCGGGCATGGGAATCGGTCTCGTGTTTTGGGGTATGTCGGAGCCGCTCACGTTCTTCACGAACCCGAAGCCTGGGGTCAGTGGCAACCCGCGAGAGCTGGCTGCCGCGGCCATGAGTCAGACGTTCCTGCACTGGGGGTTCCACGCATGGGCCATTTACGCTGTCGTCGGTCTCGCTCTGGCCTACTCGATCCACCGCAAGGGTCGCCCGGTCTCCATCCGCTGGGCTCTGGAGCCCCTTCTTGGAGAGCGGGTTCGCGGGCGACTCGGCGACGCCATTGACGTTATCGCGATTGTGGGTACCCTCTTCGGTGTGGCCACCTCGCTTGGTCTTGGCGTCAAGCAGATTGCCGCCGGTCTTCGTCACCTCGGTGTTGTCGGTGAGGTCAGCAACACAGTCCTCGTCGTGCTGATCATCGTCATCATCGCAATCGCAACGGTCTCCCTTGTGAGTGGCGTGTCTAAGGGCA
>JBLHYZ010000125.1:0-3966 GCA_047631115.1 Alpinimonas sp.
TGGAGCCTTCCGAAGACGATTCTGGAAGCCTGCCGCTGATTGCTGCGGCGCAACCACTTCCGGCCGACGAGGTAAAACCGCTCTGGCGCGGCTGGATCCACGCGGGCGTTTTTCCCCTCGCCATCGCAGCCGGAATCGTGCTCCTCGTTCTCGCCCACGGCCCCGCAGCTAAATGGAGCTCGGCCGTCTTCGTGCTGACCTCGTTGCTGCTCTTTGGCAACTCAGCCCTTTACCATCGCTTCACATGGAAGCCTCGCACCAGAATCATCCTGAAGCGCATCGACCATGCCAACATCTTCTTGCTCATCGCCGGAACCTACACACCCCTGGCCGTGCTCGCCCTAGCGCCCGCTCAAGGCACCCTTCTCCTGATCCTTGTGTGGTCGGGAACGGTGCTCGGCATCGCCTTTCGCGTCTTTTGGATCAACGCGCCGCGCTGGCTCTATGTGCCGCTATACGTGCTGATGGGCTGGGGCGCTTTTATCTACATCGTGCCGTTGTTTACCGCGAGCGTTCCGATGATGGTTCTGGTTCTGTTAGGCGGATTGCTCTACACCGTGGGGGCCGTGATTTACGGGATGAAGAAGCCCAACCCCGTGCCCGGCGTTTTCGGCTTTCATGAGATATTCCACTCACTGACGGTTTTGGCGTTTATGTGCCACTGGAGCGCCGTGCTCATTATCGCTCTGGCGCCGGTCTACAACGGCTGAGAAAGTGCCGTCGTTCGCGATGAAACCGTTGAACTAGTTTGCGGCCTTGCGATCTTCTTCAGCCTGCGCGGCAGCAGCGGCAACCTCAGCATCAAGCAAGATTCCGACTTCTTCGCGATAACGCGAGCGGCGGATGCGGCGCACCAGGTCAAATATGAGCAGAATCGTCATGCCCGCAATAAAGAATGTGGCGAAGAAACCAATGATGCCGGGCGTCACCAAGTTTGGGTCAAGCTCTTCAGCTGCAAAAATCACAGGTTCCTCCGTTGGCGCAATCTAAAAAAGGATGATTCGAAAAAACGTGGCGCGAATAGCACCTAGCCTTATAGATAAAGCGTACCGTCGGTGCGCATGAAATAACTCTGGGAGATACGTGTGAGCACGCAACTACATGACCGCTATGGTCGGTCTTCCAAGGTTGCCAATCCGCGTCGACGTCGCATTTTTCTCTGGGGCATTGGCGTGCTCACTTTGGGGGCCATCATCGCGTGGCTGCTCTGGACAGACGTCTTGGGGCTGAATCCAAGCGTGGTCTACCGCGATACGGGGCACGCACTCATCAGCGATTCCCAAGTGAGCGTCAGCTTCGACCTCACCGTCACGCAGGGGCGAGATGCGGCCTGCGCTCTACAGGCGCTCAACCCAGACTTTGCGATCGTGGGATGGAAGATTTTTGCTTACCCGGCATCGCCTGAACGCATTCGCCAAATTACCGAAACGATAACGACCTCCGAGTTCGCCACCACAGGTTTGGTGTACTCCTGTTGGCTCACCTAGGCTCGTATAACCCGATCGAAAAGGATCATCATGGCTGAAACGCCCGTTGCAAAATTTATCAACCAAGCGGCCTACGACCGCCTTGAAGCCGAGCTCGAAACGTTGTCGACCTCGGGTCGCGAAGAGATTGCGCTGCGCATTCAGTCGGCTCGCGAAGAGGGAGACCTCAAAGAGAACAGCGGTTATCACGCTGCCAAAGACGAGCAGGGCAAAATTGAGGCCCGCATTCACGCCCTCAAGTCTTTGCTCAAGGATTCAACCGTTGGTAAAGCTCCCGTGAGCAGTGGCGTTGTTGAACCCGGAACGGTCATTACGGCTATCGTTGCCGGTGACGAGTCTGTCTTTCTCCTCGGCAACCGCGAAATTGCTGCCGGCACCGACTTCACCGTCTACAGCGAGGCCAGCCCCATGGGCGCCGCTATCCTCGGGCTGAAGGTAGGCCAGTCAACAACGTTCGAAGCGCCAAACGGTAGAGAAATTCACGTGGAAATTACGAACGTCGCAACTTTCACAGGCTAAAAAATCGACTATCCCGGTTACCGCCGCCTAGCGACTCACGCCTCTAAAAGGTAAGTTCCGCCGGCTCCAAGAGCCCGGCAACATCACCGAAAAGGTGCGTGTTGGTTGGGTCGATTTTCAGCACCTGAGTTCCATTCGCAACGTCGCTCAGACGAATCCACACGGGTGTCGCGCTGAGCCGGGACTGAAAATAGTACGTGGGCTCGTCCAGCTCACACACCGAATACCACCACGTTGGATAGACGCCCCACTCCGGATCCGGGGCTCCAAAAGGCACAGCGACATTCTGAATAAGTTGAAAGACTCCTGCCAGGGCCTGATCGGTCGTCTCGGGCTTGGGCAAGTAGTTCAAGAAATAACTGGCACGCACGAACCGGTCCATACTCTTAATGTCGCCGGGCGGCGGCAGTTCACCGCCAAAGGGTGCATAACGAGCCAGATTCTGGAGCTGATCATCGAGAAGGGGCGAATTTGCCATGACGCGATATTCGCGGCCGTGGTGAACAATGAGCTCACCATTGTTCGGTTCGATAATGGCCGAGTCGCCCGAAGAGTCTTCGATGGCCAGGTGTACCCCAATTTGCAGACCACGAATATCGGGCGAGAAGAGCCGATACGACTCAAGATCGGCAACCACCGCGGCAACCGTCGTGTAGTTATCGAGAACGTACTGGGCCCATAAGGCATGCGTAAGACCGGGCCGCGCATCGGCGGAAGGCCAGACAACATCGTTGAGATAGAGCAAGTGCGCGGCGAGGCCATGCTCGTTGATGCCATCGGCGGCACCCACTCCCCACATGCTGGTGCTCACGCTCGAATACTTCGATTCCCAGCTGAGCGCATTGGGGTCACCGACCGCCGACCGCTTCAAGCCCCGAGGGAGGAACCACAACTCAGGTTCGTCGGAGACGCCCCAGTCCATGCACCGACTCGTAACATTGGCAATTCCGTTGTCATTCCAAAAAATGCGAGTGCACATGGTGATCTCCCCTAAATGTCGTCGCTGATGCGAACCTTGAAGCCCTCGTCACGCAGGCGCTTCACCACGAGGTCGCGGTGTTCCTTGCCCCGAGTTTCAATGTGCAACTCGAGTTCGGCTTCACCGATTTGGAGGCCACGGCCGTGGCGGGTGTGCAAAACTTCAACGACGTTTGCGTTGGCATCCGACACAATCTGCGCGGTGCGCGCGAGCTGCCCTGGACGATCGGGAAGCATGACCCGAATTTTGAGGTATCGCTCCGACGCTGCAAGACCATGGGCCACGATGCGTTGAAGAACCAGTGGGTCGATATTGCCGCCGGAGAGAATGGCGACCGTCTTGCCCGAGTTGGTGACCTTGCCGGCAAGAATCGCCGCCACACTCACGGCTCCTGCAGGCTCGACGACCATTTTGGCGCGCTCCATAATGACGAGCATGGCCCGTGCCGTGTCGTCTTCACTAACCGTCACGACCTCATCCACGGCGTCTTTGATGATGTCAAAGTTGCGAAGCCCCGGTTTTGCCACGGCGATACCGTCAGAGATCGTGGGATGCACCTCTATGGTGACGGGGTGACCGGCTTCGAGAGAGGGAGGGTAGGCAGCAGCGTTCTCTGCTTGAACTCCCACGATGCGCACCGTGCGCCCCATGAGTGCCGCCTTTTGCTTCACCGCGCTGGCAACCCCCGAGATGAGTCCACCGCCACCGATGGCCAAGATGATGGTGTCAACGTCGGGCGTCTCATCCAAGATTTCAAGCCCGAGAGTACCCTGGCCCGCAATGATGTCTGGGTGGTCAAAGGGTGGAATGAAGACGGCCCCAGTGGTCTCCGCCATCTCGATAGCAGCCCGGAGGGATTCGTTGAAAATGTGACCGACGAGCACAACCTCGGCTCCGTAGTCGCGCGTTGCTTCAAGTTTGGGCAGGGCAACGCCCAGAGGCATGTAAATTGTTGCCTTAATGCCGAGCTCCCGCGCAGCG
>JBLHYZ010000126.1:0-3962 GCA_047631115.1 Alpinimonas sp.
CAGCATCAACGAAAGCAGCGGCTGACCTGTGCGTTACGGCAACACCCTTGGGGACACCCGTAGATCCTGAGGTAAAGATAATCCACGCATCGTCGTGAAGTCGTGGAGGAAAGATTTTTGCAGAAAGATGGGCGCTGCGTTGGCTCGGAATTCTTCCGCCACCCAGTCGACCGTCAGCGCCGATAATCCCGACAACGTCAGCTTCATCAAAGACGAGGTCTGCTCGTTCTTGCGGATCATCTAAATCGACCGGGACGTAACACGCTCCCACCGACAACACCGCGAGAATTGAGATGTAGAGCGTGCGCGTGCCCGAGGCGACACGAATTCCAACGCGATCGCCCCGGACGACACCCGCTTCAGCGAGTTCACCAGCGGCCGCGGAGACCGCTAACCAGAGTTCTTGATAGCTCAGAGCGCCGGCCCCATCATCGAGCGCTGACGCCATCGGGTTGCCAATGGCCGTCTCACGAAAGATGTCAAGGAGGGTGCGGGCTGTCGAACCGCGATCAGACCTCCGCAGCGGAGCTTGCAGACCCGACTGCGTCACATGGACTCCTTAAAAACGGCGCATCACTTACATTTTCTATTTTGCCGTGAACAGATGAAGCAGTGATTACCGAAAGGTAAACCGCAGGTGCCCACCCGACCCTAGAGAACCTTCTTCACAACGCTGGACTTCAGCCGCATTTGGCCAAAGCCGTCCACTTTGCAGTCGATGTCGTGACCGTCTGACGCTCCGGGAACCAGGCGGATGTTGCGAACCTTGGTTCCAACCTTGAGGTCCTGCGGGAAGCCCTTAACCTTGAGACCTTTTGTTACCGTGACCGTATCACCGTCGCTGAGAACGTTCCCGACGGAGTCCTTGATGACACCAGCCTCGGCTTCTGCCTGTTGCGCCTCTTCCGCCGCTTCCTCCGCTTCCTCCGCTGTCCACTCGTGAGCACACTCGGGACAAGCCAGGAGAGCACCCATTTCGTAGGTGTATTCGCTTGAGCATTGCGGGCACGGAGGCAGTGTCTCATTCACGAGTCATAGGTTATCAGCCAGTGGAATAGACGCTCACTCGGCGCTCCGGAGCGATTGGGCACCCAGGCCCCTTGGCCTGTAGGGACCGCTTGTGACGGCGACGTATCCTGGCAATCGGTGAGCAAAACGGTACAAAAAAATCCCCGACCAGCGAGGATTATTTTGGTGGATCTGAGGGGACTCGAACCCCTGACCCCCTGCATGCCATGCAGGTGCGCTACCAGCTGCGCCACAGACCCGTATCTACCGCCTGCGCGATATCAACCTGTTCAGATTACTACATCTGAAGACAGCCCACGAACCAGTAACACTCTCTACGAGGTTACGGTTCCAGCGTTTGCCGCAGGAATCTCTTTCAATTCGATGGGCACGACGGGGCAGTCCTTCCACAGGCGCTCCAAGTCGTAATACATGCGCTCTTCTTCATGGAAAACGTGCACGATCAAGTCACCAAAGTCGAGCAGGACCCAGCGGCCCTCGGCCCGGCCTTCCCGACGCAGAGGTTTTGTTCCTGAGGCGATGAGGCGGTCTTCTATTTCACCGGCGATGGCAACAACGTTGCGCTCGTTACGACCGGTGACGATGAGAAAGATGTCGGTCAAGGGAAGCGGGCCCGAGACGTCGAGTGCGATTTGGTCGATTCCACCCTTGTCATCTGCAGCCTGAGCTGCAATGGCAAGAAGTGCTTGTGAATGGTCGGTTGCGGGCATTGTTAGAAGACTCCTAGAACGTAACCGGAAATGAAAAGTGCAACGACTAATACGGCCAATCCGGCAGCCGTGATAGCCAAAACGAGTGGGAGACGGTCTCTAAACTTGCTAGGAACCGTCACCACGGTGTTGCTAGTGCTGTACGCGCTTACGGCGCTGCTGGCCCGAACAGGCGCCAAGTCGTGATGTGAGGAGACGTCTTCGTCATTGTCATCGGAGATGATGTCAACCTCAGAGGTATCCATCCTCAAAATGTCTGCACCATATTGGCCGATGCTACTGGGCAACGTGATGGAGCCGGTCATGTAGATTTCGCCAGTGTGGTTGAAGGAAGACAATGCGCCGGGCGCATGCTCCGGCAACATCGGAAGGATCAGCGCCGACCCTGTCGTGGGGATGATTCCCGTGGACTGCGTGCTTGTCGTCGAGAAAGAAAAGGGCTCATAGTCTTCGGTTATTTCCGAAGCGTCTTCACGGTGGTCAATGACAACCTCGTCACGATGCATCGTCTGACGCCGGGAGGAAGTTGAGCCAGCGATTGTTTGCGGGGGCTGCACGTCAACGTCATCCGCCTCAACTACGGGAATGACCTGAAAGACGACGTTATCCGCAGGAAACTCGGTGGGCTCGGCGCTTAGCGCCGATCGCTCACGAAGGTTTCTCATGTCACGCCGTGAAAGCACCGGAGAGAAGACGGGTGAATCCTGTACTGACGAGACCGGCTCCTCATCAACAACGGGAATCGGCAAGGGCGCTAACGCAGGCGCTTCATGCTCCACCCCAGCAGAAATTACCGGCTCTTGTACTGTCACAATGACGGGAATTGATTGCGTTCGAATGTGCTCAATAACAGCGGTGTCTGGATCGATGCCCTGCTCAACAAGCTCTCTGCGCGCCCTGCGCGAAAGTTCACCAAACTCGTTGAGAACTATCTCAGGCTGTCTGCCTTCGCTCACGAGTGACTCCGATATAGCCGATGCTTAGAGGTGTATTGAACAACACCTTCGGGTACCAAATACCACACGGGCGACTCTGCGTGTAGTCGATTTCTCACGTCCGTAGACGAAATTGCCAATGCTGGAACCTCCAGCAAGCTTACGTCGTGCTGAGGCAAACCCGAAATAGAGAGGTCGTGACCTGGCCGCGAGACCGCAACAAAATGGGCCAAGGCGAAAACATCCTTGAAATCTTTCCAACTGAGAATCTGAGCAACGGCATCTGCTCCCGTGATGAAAAAGAGATCCACGTCGGGGCGTTCAGTTCGGAGCTGTCGGAGGGTGTCGACAGTGTACGTCGTACCTTCTCGGTCTATATCAATGCGGCTGACAGTGAATGTGGGGTTGGAGGCAGTAGCGATGACCGTCATGAGATAGCGGTGTTCGGCCGTCGCAACGGCATCTTTCTGCCAGGGCTTACCGGTGGGAACAAAAACTACTTCGTCAAGCTCAAACTGATGAGCTACCTCGCTGGCAGCAACCAAGTGACCATTATGAATGGGATCAAAGGTGCCGCCCATGACACCGACGCGTCGACGCCGCGCGGAATCAGTCATCAAAAGAACCGACTAGTGGTGACCGTTGGTGTTGTCAGCGCCAGCCCATTTTGGGCTGTGGCGTGAGGCAACGTTGCGGTAACTCCAGGTAACAAACCCCAAGGACAAAAAAAGTACCGCGGCAATAACACCAAAGACAATTGGGTGAAACGGAAGCACAACGTGTTCAACGGATTCGGTGGCGGCAAGGACTGATAGTGCGTTCATGTCAACTCCACAATACGAGTAATTTACTTCCTCTAGTCTACTCTCGGATTTGGCCGGATCCGCGTACCAACCACTTGGTACTCGTGAGCTCGGCGACCCCCATGGGGCCACGCGCATGCAGTTTTTGGGTCGAGATACCGACCTCCGCACCGAATCCAAATTCGCCACCATCGGTAAAACGAGTCGAAGCGTTCACCATGACGACAGCCGAGTCGACCTGGGCCAAAAACTTCTCGGCGTTGACGACATCATTGGTCACGATTGACTCAGTATGGTGCGTTGAGTATGTGCGGATATGTGCAATGGCTTCATCAAGAGATGCCACAACCCTGACGGACACATCGAGTGACATATGCTCCGTGCCCCAGTCCTCCTCCGTTACCGGAACGGCGTTGGAGAAGATTTCCAGGGTGCGCGCATCGCCATGAATGGTGACACCCGATGCCACAAGTTTCTCCAAGACA